>NZ_JBJIAL010000021.1:0-93071 GCF_045310895.1 Mycobacterium sp. SMC-18 | reverse complement strand
CACCCAAACCCGCACACTGACTGTCAGCGATGTCCCGAGACATAAGTGTCAGCGATGTCCCGAGACACCACACCGCGGTCACCGCGGAAAATCGTGCACAAATCCCTACTTCTTGGGCTTGTCTCCGGCAGCATCAGTTGATAACGCGGCGACGAAGGCCTCCTGCGGAACCTCAACTCGGCCAATGGTTTTCATGCGCTTCTTGCCCTCCTTCTGCTTCTCGAGCAGCTTGCGCTTACGGGTGATGTCACCGCCGTAGCACTTGGAGAGCACGTCCTTGCGTATGGCCCGGATGTTCTCGCGCGCAATGATTCTCGAGCCGATCGCGGCCTGCACCGGGACCTCGAACTGCTGACGCGGGATCAGCTCCTTGAGCTTGGTCGTCATCTTGTTGCCGTACGCCGACGCCGAATCCTTGTGCACGATGGCGCTGAACGCGTCGACGGCCTCGCCCTGCAGCAGGATGTCGACCTTCACCAGATCGGCCTCCTGTTCGCCGGCCTCCTCGTAGTCCAGCGACGCGTAGCCGCGCGTGCGGGACTTCAGCGAGTCGAAGAAGTCGAAGATGATCTCGCCGAGCGGCATGGTGTAGCGCAGCTCGACGCGCTCCGGGGACAGGTAGTCCATGCCCTGCAGTTCACCGCGGCGGGACTGACAGAGCTCCATGATGGTGCCGATGAACTCGCTGGGCGCGATCACCGTCGTCTTCACCACCGGCTCGTGGACGGCGCGGACCTTGCCCTCGGGCCAGATCGACGGGTTGGTGACGATCAGCTCGGTGTTGTCTTCCTTCTCCACCCGGTACACCACGTTGGGCGAGGTCGAGATGAGGTCGAGGTTGAACTCGCGCTCCAGACGTTCACGGGTGATCTCCATGTGCAGCAGGCCCAGGAACCCGCACCGGAAGCCGAAGCCAAGTGCCACAGAGGTTTCCGGCTCGTACGTCAGCGCGGCGTCGTTGAGCTGCAGCTTGTCGAGCGCCTCGCGCAGGTTGGGATAGTCCGACCCGTCCACCGGGTACAGGCCCGAGTAGACCATCGGCTTGGGCTCGCGGTACCCGGTGAGCGCTTCGGTGGCACCCTTGCGGGCCGTCGTCACCGTGTCACCGACCTTGGACTGGCGGACGTCCTTCACACCGGTGATGAGGTAACCCACCTCACCGACGCCGAGGCCCTCCGACGCCTTGGGCTCGGGCGAGACGATGCCGACCTCGAGCAGTTCGTGGGTGGCCCCGGTGGACATCATGGCGATCTTCTCGCGCGGGACGATCTTGCCGTCCACCACGCGGACGTAGGTGACCACGCCGCGGTAGATGTCGTAGACCGAGTCGAAGATCATCGCCCGGGTCGGGGCATCGGGGTCGCCGGTCGGCGCGGGCACCAGACGGACCACCTCGTCGAGCAGCTCGGTCACGCCCGCACCGGTCTTGCCGGACACCCGCAGCACGTCCGTCGGCTCGCAACCGATGATGTGCGCGATCTCGCCCGCGTAGCGGTCCGGGTCGGCAGCCGGCAGGTCGATCTTGTTGAGCACCGGGATGATGGTCAATCCGCGATCCAGCGCCAGGTACAGGTTGGCCAGGGTCTGCGCCTCGATGCCCTGGGCGGCGTCGACCAGCAGAACGGCGCCCTCACAGGCCTCCAGCGCGCGCGACACCTCATAGGTGAAGTCGACGTGGCCCGGGGTGTCGATCAGGTGCAGGACGAACTCCTCGTCGCCCACTTTCCACGGCAGCCGCACATTCTGGGCCTTGATGGTGATGCCGCGCTCGCGCTCGATGTCCATGCGGTCCAGGTACTGCGCGCGCATCGACCGGTCGTCGACGACGCCGGTGAGCTGCAGCATGCGGTCGGCCAGGGTGGACTTCCCATGGTCGATATGGGCGATGATGCAGAAGTTCCGAATCTGCGCCGGCGCAGTGAACGTCTTGTCGGCGAAACTGCTGATGGGAATCTCCTGGTGACGATGGGTCCGCGCGCATCACGCGCAGCTACCAGGGTATCTAGCGAGGAGCCCGGCGACTAAATCGCGGCCCGGAAACTCCCCTATGCTCGATGCCATGGCGTCGCAGTGGAGGACGTTCCAGCGTCTCGCGGAACAACTGGTGTTCAACGAGGCGCCCAAGCTCATCCGCAACTTGCAGCAGCCCGACGGGCTGTCCCGGACCATCCAGCAGGGCATCCGGTTCGGCATCGAGGTGGGCCTGACGGCGCTCGGCGCGACGCAGATCGAGCCGCCGGCCGGGGCAATCACCGCCGGACGCCCGATCACCGAGAACATCGTCCCCACCGCACACCGGGCCCGTCGCATCGTCTACGCCCCCGACCTGGACGGCCAGGCCGACCCGGGCGAGATCGTGTGGACCTGGGTCGTCTACGAGGACGACCCGACCCGCGGCAAGGACCGTCCCGTCCTGGTGGTGGGCCGTGACCGCACGACGCTGCTGGGCCTGATGCTGTCCAGCCAGGACCGCCACCAGGGCGACCCCGACTGGGTGGGCATCGGCTCCGGCAGCTGGGACTACGACGGACGGGCCAGCTGGGTGCGCCTCGACCGGGTGCTCGACGTGCCCGAGGAAGGCATCCGCCGCGAAGGCGCCATCCTCGAACGAGACAAGTTCGAGATCATCGCCGCCCGCCTCCGCGCCAGTTACTCCTGGCGCTAGCCCCGAGCCCCCTCTCCCGCTAGCCCCCTTCCCGCGAGCGGCCGTGTTTGTACGGCGACACGCCGCTATTGGCGTGCACTCAGGGGCCGCTCGCGCCCGTCGAGCGTGCGTTGACCGCGCGTTGAGCGGGCTCAGCGCGCCGGACGCCACATCGGAATCAGGCTCGGCCCGCCGTTCGGCAGCGTCATCTCGCCCGTGACCTCGAACCCGAAGCGCTCGTAGTACGGCACGTTCACCGGGTTGCTCGATTCCAGATAGGCCGGGGCATGTTCGGCGTCGACGCGGTCCAGCCGGGACCGCATGAGGGCCTGCCCGTACCCGCCGCCGCGCACCGTCGGGTCGCTGCCGATCACCGCGAGGTACCAATGCGGCTCCTCCGGGTGGTGCTTCTTCATCAGCTCCGCGGCCGCCTGGCCGCGCAGCACCGCGGTGCCGAACGTCAACAGCATCATGGGCACGGCCCGCAGCTCGGCGCCGCGCGTCTGCTGCCACTTGCCCGGGGGATCCCACAACGCCGCCGCGCCGATACCGTCCGCCGACAAGGCCACCTCGACGCCGCCGTGGCCCAAGTGCTGGTACTTGGTGAGCGCCGTGAACAGGCGTGGCAGCCGGCGCCGGCGCAGCCCATCGTCGGGCAGCATCCACGTCATCACCGGGTCGTCGGCGAATGCACGGGCAAGGGTGTGCGACAAGCCGCCGATGTCGGAACGGGTGGCCGCCCGGGTCTGAATTTCACGCATGCCGCCAGCTTGCCGTGAATCGTCCCGCCGGCGCAGGCGCCGCCGACAATTCGCGCCCGCTCGCCGCCGGTGAGCGCCCCCGAATTGCCCGGCGAACTCGGCGTGTCGCCGTGCAGACACGGCCGCTCGCGGGAAGTGGTGACGGGAAAGTCAGCCGCCCTGGGTGATGTAGTCCTGCAGGTGCTGCTGCTCGGTCTCGAGCTCTTCCATCCGCGTCTTGACGACGTCGCCGATGCTGACGATGCCGGCCAGCCGGCCGTCGTCGAGGACGGGCACGTGCCGCACCCGGTTCTGCGTCATCAGCACCACGAGGTGGTCGACGGTGTCGCGCGGCGTGCACGTCGCCAGGACGGTCGTCATGATCTCCGAAACCGGCTGGCCCAGTAGGCCGCCGCCGCGCTTGTGCAGCTCGCGCACGACGTCGCGCTCGGACACGATGCCGGCCAATCCGTCATCGCCGACGACCACCATGGCACCGATGTTCAACGCCGCCAGGCTGGCCAGAAGTTGCGACACCGTGGTCTCCGGGGCGATGGTCGCTACCGCGGCACCCTTGTTGCTCAGTACGTCCGCGATCCGCATCGCCCGCCTCCGATCGTGATCCACCTCACATCCATGGTAGTCGGCGACGGAGAGTGCGCGGCGAAAGTCAAGCGAGCCGGGTGATTTCCACGACGACGTCCAGGTCGGTGGAACCCTCGCCCGAGTAGATGCCCTTCAGCGGGGTGACGTCCGCATAGTCCCGCCCCACCGCGACGGTCACGTACTGCTCGTTGATCTCGACGTCGTTGGTCGGGTCGTAGTCCCACCAGCCGCCGGTCCAGGCCTGCACCCAGGCGTGGCTCTGGCCTTCGATGGTGTCGCCGACCTCCGCCCGGCGCTGCGGATGCAGATAACCGGACACATAGCGGGCCGGAATCCCCATGCCGCGCAGCAGGATCAACGTCAGGTGCGCGAAGTCCTGACAGACGCCCTTGCCCTCACGCAACGCGTCCAGTCCGGACGAGTGCACACCCGTCGTGCCCGGGACGTAGTCCAGCTCGGTGTTGACCCAGTTCGCCGCGGCGATCACGGCCTCCTGCGGGTCGTAGTACTTCATGATCCGCTGGCCGACGCGCTGCAGCCGCTTGCTGACCGGCGTGTACCGGGTCGGGACGAGCAGCTCGTCGAACCGGTCGCGCACACCGGCGCCCGCCAGGTCGTCCCACGTGACCAGTTCCGCGGGCATTTCGCCCTTGTCGGTCTCGACGACCGAGGACGACGTCACCTCCAACTCGGTGTGCGGCGCATGCAGATCGAAGGCCGTCACCGCGGTGCCCCAGTAGTCGATGTACCGGTACGAGCGGGTGGCCGGCGTGGTCTCGACGCGATTGAGGACGACGTTCTGCCGCGAGTCCGAGCGCGGCGTCAGACGGGCCTCGTTGAACGACGCCGTCACCGCCGACTTGTAGGCATACCCGGTGGCATGGACAACTCTGAGCCGCCACATATCAGATTTCACCTTCTTCGATAACCGATACCGGGTGGCCCGCGTCCGTCCATGCGACCCACGGCGCCGCGTGAAAGTACTCCAGCGCCAATGCTTCTCCGATTTCCCGGCAGCTGCGTTGCAGACCCGCCAGGCGATCCTCCAGGGAGTCCAGCAGCAGGCCCGGCTGCAGGAACTCCAATTCGCTGCGCGCCCGGCCGAGCAGGCGCTGCGCCTCGCCGGTGGCACCGATGCGGTCATGCGGCCGGTTGTGCAGTTCGTCCAGATGCCGCTCGGCCAGCCGCAGCGAATAGAACACAGACCGCGGAAACAGCCTGTCCAGCAACATGAATTCGACGACCCGGCCGGCATCGAGCACGCCGCGGTAGGTCCGCAGGTAGGTGTCGTGGGCACCGGCCGAGCGCAGCACCGTCACCCACGCCGGCGACGACGCACTGTCACCGACGCGGGCCAGCAGCAGACGCACCGTCATGTCGACACGCTCGATCGCCCGGCCCAGCATCATGAAGCGGTAGCCGTCGTCGCGCGACAGCGTCGAGTCGGCCAGGCCCGCGAACATCGCGGCGCGGCCCTCCACGAAGCTCAGGAACTCGTGCGGCCCAAGCCTTCTGGCGGCCCGCTCCCGCTCGGCGAGGGCGTTGTAGGTGGTGTTGAGGCACTCCCACATCTCGGTGGACGTGACTTCGCGTGCGCCGCGGGCATTTTCACGGGCCGCCGAGATCGACTCGACGATCGAGTTCTGCGCGTCACCGCGGCCGAACGCGACGAGGTCGGTCAGCGACCACATGTCCAGCGGTGCTGCCGGCGGCTCGATCCCGAGGACCCGCAACAAGGTTCGCGACGCCAGGTCGGGGTCGACGCTCGAGTCCTCCAACAGCTGGTGCACCGTGACGTCCAGGATGCGGGCAGTGTCGTCGGCCCGCTCGACGTAGCGGCCGATCCAGTACAGCGATTCCGCGTTGCGCGCCAACATCAGTACATCACCGCCTGTTGCTGTTGCTGCTGCTGTTGGTGGGCAGTCTGGACGGCCTGCTGTGGGGGTCCCTCGTCGGCGGCCTGGCCGGCGGACGGCAGGGAGCGCACGACTTCGGCGGCGCCGAGCTCGTGGGTGGCGGTCGACGCCCGCGACGCCAGCACCCAGGTGTCCTTCGAGCCGCCACCTTGGCTGGAGTTCACGACCAGCGAGCCCTCGGGCAGGGCGACGCGGGTCAGGCCGCCGGGCAGCACCCAGACGTCGTCACCGTCGTTGACCGCGAACGGCCGCAGATCGACGTGCCGGGGTGCCAGTTTGTCGCCGATGCGCGTCGGCACCGTCGACAGCTGCACGACGGGCTGGGCGATCCACCCGCGCGGGTCGGCGCGGACCTTCTTCGAGATCGCGGCGATCTCCTTCTCGGAGGCATCCGGTCCGAAGACGATGCCGTAGCCGCCCGAGCCCTCGACGGGCTTGATCACCAGCTCGCGGATGCGGTCGAGCACTTCCTCGCATTCGTCCTCGAGCCAACAGCGGTAGGTGTCGACGTTCGCCAGCAGGGGCTTCTCGCCCAGGTAGTACTCGATGATGGTCGGCACGTAGGTGTAGACGAGCTTGTCGTCGCCGACACCGTTGCCCACGGCGCTGGAGATGACGACGTTGCCCGCGCGGGCCGCGTTGAGCAGCCCGGCGACGCCGAGCACCGTGTCGGGCCGGAACTGCATGGGGTCGAGGAACATGTCGTCGATGCGGCGGTAGATGACGTCCACCTGGCGCTCGCCTTCGGTGGTCCGCATGTAGACGACGTTGTCGCGACAGAACAGATCACGGCCCTCGACCAGCTCGACGCCCATCTGCCGGGCCAGCAGCGAGTGCTCGAAGTAGGCCGAGTTGTAGACGCCCGGGGTGAGGACCACCACGGTCGGGTCCGCTTCGTTCGACGCCGCCGCGTTGCGCAGCGCCCGCAGCAGGTGCGACGAGTAGTCACCGACCGCCCGCACCCGGTGCGTCGCGAAGAGGTTGGGGAAGACGCGGGCCATGGTGCGCCGGTTCTCCATCACGTAGGACACCCCCGACGGCGAGCGCAGGTTGTCCTCGAGCACCCGGAAGTCGCCCTTGTCGTCCCGGATCAGGTCGATGCCCGCGACGTGGATGCGGACGCCGTTGGGCGGGACGATCCCGGCGGCCTCGCGGTGGAAGTGCTCGCACGAGGTCACCAGCCGGCGCGGGATGACCCCGTCGCGCAGGATTTCCTGGTCGCCGTAGACGTCGTCGAGGTACATCTCGAGCGCCTTGACCCGCTGCTTGATGCCCTTTTCCAGCTTCGACCACTCGGCGGCCGAGATGACCCGGGGCACCAGGTCCAGCGGAAACGGCCGCTCCTGACCGGACAGCGAGAACGTGATGCCCTGGTCGGTGAACGCGCGGCCGAGCGCTTCCGACCGGGCTGCCAGCTCGGACGTGTCCGACGGCGCCAATTCGGCGAAGACGCCCTTGTAGAGACCCCGGACGGCACCCTGGGCGTCGAACATCTCGTCGTACGCGGCGGCATAACTGTCGACGTCGTCGTAGCCGTCGAACACACCGTCGTAGCGATTCCCTGGGGAGGTCGGCCGCGTCCGCGCGGGACCACTGTGCGATGTCCGTGGGCTCATGGCAGACATGCTGCATCAACCTGGCAGTTTCGGCAGGGCAACTTGGCATTCACGGATATGCTCGGGTTCGTCGCCGGCCAGTGCGCGCATGCCGCGCTTTGGGGTTTTCGCATGGACGCTGGTAACCTGAACAGTCGCTGCCCGTTGACGGGCGAAGAGCGCAGACTTAAGACCGAGCATGCTCGTCCCCGTGCATGCCCAAATTGAGATTTAGAAGGAACGACACGCGTGGCCAACATCAAGTCGCAGGAAAAGCGCATCCGCACCAACGAGCGTGCACGTCTGCGCAACCAGTCGGTGAAGTCGGCGCTGCGTACGGCCATCCGCGGTTTCCGTGAGGCCGTCGAGGCGGGCGAGAAGGAAAAGGCCGGCGAGCTGCTCGTCGCCACCAACCGCAAGCTGGACAAGGCCGCCACCAAGGGTGTCATCCACAAGAACCAGGCCGCCAACAAGAAGTCGGCGCTGACCCTGGCCTTCAACAAGCTCTGATCTGAGCCGGTAGTTTTCGCGAAACCGCGGCCCGTTCACCGGGCCGCGGTTTTGTTGTGTCCGGACTAGCTGTCGGCCAACTCGGCGACGCGCCGCACCGCCGACTCCAGCGCGTAGTCGGCGTTGGCCGCCACACCTTTGACGTCGGCGTTCAGCGCCGCCACCACCCGCAGTGCCTCGGCCACGGTGTCCCGGGTCCAGCGCCGGGCCAGCTTCTGCGCCTTCTGCACACGCCACGGCGGCATCCCCAACTCCCCCGCCAACCGGTACGGGTCGCCGGACTGGCCACCGACCCGCGCGATCGAATGCACGGCCTCGGCCAGCGCATCGGCCAGCACCACATGCGGCACGCCGCCGGCCATCGCCCAGCGCAACGCCTCGGCGACGCCGCTGACATCACCCGAAACCGCCTTGTCGGCGATGTCGAACCCGTTCACCTCTGCCTTACCGGAGTGATAGCGCCGTACCGCCGCCGCATCGATCTGACCTCCCGTGTCAGCCACCAGCTGCGAGCACGCCGCTGCCAGTTCGCGGATGTCCGACCCGACCGAGTCGAGCACGGCAGTGATGGCGTCGTCACCGACCTTCACCTTCAACGACCGGAATTCCTTACGCACGAAGTCGGCACGCTCGGCGGCCTTGGTGATCTTCGCGCACGGATGTACCTCGGCACCAAGCTTTTTCAGCTGATCGGCCAGCGCCTTCGCCCGGCCACCACCCGAGTGGACGACGACGAGCATGGTGCCGCCCGGCAGGTCGGCTGCCGCGTCGGCGATGAGAGCGACGGCGTCCTTGCCGGCTTCGGCGGCAGACTCCAGGACCACCACGCGTTCCTCGGCGAACAGCGACGGGCTCAGCAGTTCGGCGAGCTCGCTGGTGGACACGTCACCGGCCCGCAGCCGGTCGACCGGCACGTTGTCGTTGCCGGCCTGCTTGCGCGCGTTCCGCAGTACGTCCGCCACCGCCCGCTCGACCAGCAGTTCCTCGTCGCCCAACACCAGATGCAACGCCTCGGTCGATCCACTCACCCGTTGATCGTTTCATGGCGGGCAGACAATCAGCGCAGTGCGGGTTGCGAATACCGGGTTAGGGTTGCAATGCGCGATTGGTGGTGCCAGGGAGGGGACCATGACTGGCATCGATGAGGAAACTCTCATTGCCGCAGTCGCGGACTGGCAATTGAGCGAGGTTCGGATTCTTGAACCAGGGGCAACGACGCGGCAGCTCATTCCCGAAGCCTGGTGGCCCGTGGCCGAATCTACTGACCCCGACGAACGGAAACACGCGGCCCTGGAATTGTGGAACGCGGACTTCCTCGCATTAATCCCGCGCTATGCGCACTCGCTGCAGACTGCGCTCGTCGACGTGCGAGTGGCCAAGCACAGGTACTACAGCGCACCCTCTCTCGACTACGTCCTGCGCACCGACGAAGGAGAACTACGTGTATGGGCGGGTGACGATCCTCGCACCTTCGGAGACATCGAACCCCCCTTCTTCGCAACCCTCCCCACGCCGGTACAAACATTCCTACGCCAGGTTCACGCCGGCTACGCCACATTCGACGGCGAGTCCAACGGGTTGGTTTCGCCGTCTGGCATGGTCACACTCGCAGCCCGCTGGTTTCAGCCGCCCGACACCAACGAGATCATCGAATGGTTCGAAGACGTGCCGTTCCCCGGCACCCAACGCTTGATATTCCTCACCGGCGTCAATGACGAAACTGCCCTGTATATCTCTCCGGATCTCCCAGCAGGACAAGCAATCACCTACTACGAACCTGACTTCGAAATCGCGCCGTTCGGTGAAGCGCTGGACGACTTCCTCACCGGGCCGTTGGACAACTGAACCCTCACACGCTCCAGGCCAGCCGGAACTTCTCGGCCAGTTCACTGTCGGACAGGCCGCCATAGTTCTGCTGTTCGTAGCCGCGCACCCCCAGCACGGCGTCGACCGGTGCGTTCCCGAGGATGTCGCGGACCACGGCGCTGTGCCGCAGCGCATCGAGCACCTCGGTCTGCTTCGCCGGCAGCGTCACCACGCGCGCGTACTCGCGTTGGGCGAGCGTCAGGGACCCGGGGTCGACGGTGACCTCGGGCGGCAGCGGCAGTGCCCGGGTGATGCCGTCGAGAGCCAGGCCGAGGATGGTCGCCGAAGCCAGGTACGGATTGGCCGACGGGTCGACGATCTTGACCTCGACGTTGGCGCCATGAGGATTTCCGGACTCGGCGCTGACGAAGCGCACGGCGGCCTCCCGGTTCTCGGTGCCCCAGCAGACGTTGGCGCCGGACCAACTTCCCGGCTGGATTCGCAACCCGGACACGATCGAGCCACACAGCACGCCCTGTGCGCCGGGCAGACCGCCGAGCAGCCCGGCGACGGCCGACTCTCCGGCATCGGTCATACCGCGCTCTCCTGAGCCACCGGAGAACACCGGCACACCGTCACGACTCAGTGAAAAGTGTTGATGCGCACCGGAACCCACACTGCCGGCGAACGGCACCGGAGACAGGCTGACGCGCAGGCCGTGGCGGCGGGCGACGCGGCTGATGATGACGCGCGCGAGCACCAGCTGGTCCGCGGCGGCCACCGGATCGCGTGGTTTCAGCGAGAATTCGAATTGGTTGGCTCCGTACTCGGGATGGAACTGTTCGATCAACACCCCCGCTGCGGCGGCCGCATCCATCACGTCCCGGACGAAGCCCTCGAATTCCAGCACGCCGGCCAGGCCATACTGCGCCCACAGATCGGACGGCAATCGCGCGCCGTCCGGGCCGACGAGCACGAACTCCACCTCGTGCCCGACGACGGCCGTCAGGCCGGCGGCGGCCAATCGCTGCGTAACCCGTTGCAGCACACCGCGACCGCAGTGCGGGTCCGGGTTACCGTCCTGAGTGAAGAACGAGCATGGCGCCCAGGCGACCCCGTCACCGAGTAGGGCCACACCCGCCAGGTCGGCGCACACCCGCCGGTCCCCGACCACACCGATCTCATCGCTCACCACGATGCCCGCCTGATCGATGGCGAAGACATGCCACGTCGGGCTGGTACCCAGCCCATGGTCGGCGAACACCGCCACCCGATCGAGCGATACCACTTTGACCTGCGTCAGGCCTGCGGCATTGACGACAGTGCCGATCAGGGTCCGGACGCCGGCCGCTTCGAGCGCCGCCACCTTCGCTGCGGACCCGGCCGGTTCGTCATTCACGTCAATAATTCTGCAACTCGACGCGCGAGTTCATGGCCGGATCGCATTTCCTCGTCGTCGGCGCCACACGGCCAGCAGTAGCGCCCCTGCAACCGTCACCCCGCCGAGCAGCAACGCGCCGCCCCAGCCCGACGGGACGCGGACCGCCGCGCCCGGAACCGCGGCACTCCACCGTGCGACGTGCAACAGCCACCACAGCTCAGGTCCGGTGAACCGGATGAGCAGTTGCGCCGCCGCGGGCCAGCACCACGCCACCGCGGCAGCCGCGGTGCCGAGGATCGTGATTGGTGGAATCACCGGAGCGACAAGCAGATTGGCCGCTACCGCGACCAGACTCAGGCTGCCCGAGATCGCAGCCACCAACGGCGCCGTCACGAGTTGCGCGGCAACGGCCACACACACGGCGTCAGCGATCAACTTCGGCCAGCCGCGGTTCACCAGTCGGCGCGACCACCCTGGCGCGATCACCACGAGCCCGGCCGTCGCCACCACCGACAGCGCGAAACCGGCGTCCACCGCGAGCACCGGGGAGATCACCATGAGCACCAGCACGCTCGCCGCCAACGCGGGGATCGCCTGCCGCCGCCGATGCACCAGCATGCCCATCAACATCACCGAACCCATTGCCGCAGCGCGTAATACGCTCGGCGAGGGCTGGACGATGACGACGAACGCGAACAGCGTCACTGCCGCCAGCGCCACGGCGATCCGCGGTCCCACCACCGCCGCGCTGAGCAGCACCGCGCCGCACACGATGGTCACGTTCGCGCCAGACACCGCCGTAAGATGCGTCAACCCCGCCCGGCGGAAGGCGGCCGTCGTATCCGACTCGACCGCCGACACATCGCCGAGCACCAGTCCCGGGAGCATCGCAGCCTGATCGGGCGGCAACGCGAGTCGAGCGGCCGCACCGAATTCGGCGCGCACGTGTGCCGCCGCGCGCTGCCCGGTCGAGGCGGTTCCGAACCGGGGTGTGCCCACAGCGGCCAGCACGGCCACCGACAGATCGCGCCGCTTCGGCCGGGTGACCCGGGCCCGGAACGCCATCGGGCGGCCCACGCCGACCTCTGAGTATCCGACGGCCGGCGCGAAAACCATGACCCTCCCGGATGATTCGGCATTCCCCAGCCTCTGCAGCGACGCCGTGAACATCAGCCGGCCGCCTTGGATCGTCCTGGGCGACTCGGTGGGCGTGACCGTCACCGCCACCGTCGTGCCGAAGCGTGACGCCAGCGGATGGGTGTCGACCGCGTGCACACGCACCGTCGCGACGATCGCGAACGCCGCTCCCACCGCCGCCACCGCGAGCACTGCGGGCCAGCGCACCGAGCCCACCCGTAGCCCGACACCCACGACGGCCGCGACCGCGATCAACACCGATGCCAGCGCTGCCCACGGCCCCCACCACACGCCGACCGCCGTCACCGTCCAGCACGTCACGGCGGCCGGTACCAACCGCAAGTCGATACCGGGCGCATCCGGCGCGGGACTGGCCGTCACACCTTGACCAGGGCACGCAGCTTCTCCAGCCGGCTCGGCCCGATGCCGTCGACCTCGCCCAACTGGTCGACGCTCGCGAACCGGCCGTTGGCCGCCCGCCACGCCACGATCGCTTTCGCCATCACCGGTCCGATGCCGGGCAGGCCGTCGAGCTGCTCCTCCGTCGCGGTGTTCAGATCAACGGGCCCCTGTGCTCCAGCACCTTTCCCGTCGCCGGGCGGCCCCTTCTCCGGCGGCCCGGACGTCGCACCGGCCGAACTGCGCATCACCGCGGGCGCGCCCAACGGTGCGGTGATGCCGACCAGAATCTGCTCGCCGTCGGCCACCTTGCGTGCCATGTTCAGGCCGACGATGTCGGCGCCGGCCAGCGCTCCCCCAGCTGCGGTGACGGCGTCGGCGATGCGGGCACCGGCAGGAAGTGTCACCAGCCCCGGTTTGTGAACGAGTCCTGCCACGCTGACCACGACGTCCTCGGCCTTGGCCGCCAGCGCGGGCGTCCCAGGCGCCGAGGACGAAACCATCTGGACGGGTGGCAGTTTCGCCGCGGCCACCGGCGGCTTGTCATCGCCGAGCACGGCGATGATGGTCACCAGGACCGCAACCACGCCGACCACCGCGAGCGCGATGACGCCCGCACGCCCAGGGTCGGCCCGCACCGTCGCGAGCCACCCGGACCTGCCCGGCATCGCGTCGGGCAACCACCGCGACAGCGAGGTGTCGTCGTTCGAGTCGGGCTCTGCGTCGGGGTCCGTCGCGTCTCCGGGCTGCGCGGCCAACCGCCGCTGCGCCCGATCGACCGGTGTCTGAGTGACCATGCCCGCGACGTTAGGTGGCGGCACCGACCGGAAACGCCGCAAAAGGCGGTCGAACCCGCCGCCTGTGGATCAATCGCGTTCTGTGGATAGATGTGGGCGGCTCGCGCCGTCGGCCGGTCGATCGCCACCAAAATTGGCATCGTGGTGCGCCGAACTGTGGGCCGACAAGCGCCGCGGACCCTAGAGTCGGGGTAACCATGACGACCGAAACATCTTCGCCACGTTTGAGTTTGACCGCGCAGCAACGCGAAGCGCTGGCTGCGGCGGCGAGGTTCCCGCTGTTGAGCGCGATCCAGGGCAGGCGGTCACGGCGATTTCCCGTTGGCGGCTCCATCCCGGCAGGGCCGTTGGCCTACACCAGTACCCGGGACGTCGAACCACTCGACGAGGTCGAACGCGCACTGATCCTGGCGACGGTAACCGGCGTCACCGGCTGGCATTTCGGGATCAGTCACCATCCCGGATATGTACCGGCGTTCCCGAACTACAGCGGGTCGGCATCAGGTCGCACGTTCCCGTCAGCCGCGGGATTCGAGATCGTCGAGTTCTTCTTCACAGACGACTCGGGCACCTACTTCCTGTCGTCCCGAGACACGGCACCGACAGTGCCGGTCAACGACGGCGTGGTGGACATCGACGACTGGCTGGCCGCGACGGCGTCGTCCTATCGCCAGCTCTCCACCGACCGCATCCACATTCCACGGTCGGAGCCGTACCTCGAAGGCCACAACACGTGGATCGCCAATCACCCCGGCTCGCTGCTGGTCATCCCGGTCGCCGACATCGCACAGCATCTCTTGGCCAATCTGGCGTTCTTCCTGCAGAACGGCTACCTGATCTATGACGACATCAACAACCGGCCGATCCCGGGACTGAAGGAGGCCGCCGCGGGCCTGGCGCACCGGGACGACGACCCGTTCCCGCTGACGTTCGTCGAGCAGTACTCGCTCACGGAAGCCACCGCCGAGTTGATGACGAGCGTCTACAACGGGCACCTACTACTCGGGGCGCTGGGCCTGGGCGGTTGGACGTTCGACGGTATCGACCGGCTCACCATCCTCGGCGCGTCCGGCGACCCGGACGTTCCCGGGTTGGGATTCAACGTGCAAACCGACGAACGGTGGGCACTGCCCAACCCCACCGGGCTGGACGGCGTTTTCGAAACGTACAGCCGCCCGCACTACCCGGACATCGCGGCTGCGGTGCGCGCCTTCGCCAACCGAAAATTCGGCCCCGGCGGGCCTTTTCACCCGGATACCCCAGGGCCGTGGCGGGATTCGCGAGCCGTGCGTTCGGCGGCGGCCGGGCACGACGAGCAGTTCATCGAACTGTTGACCATCGCCGCGCAATACATCGACGACACGTTCGGCAAGTTTCCCGGCACCGTACCCACCGTGCACATCATGAATTACCTTCAGGCACAACACATCGACCTCGGGTTCTACGACACGCATTTCCAGCCCGGGGCGTATCTGTCGACCCACGCCGAGCACGACCGGATTTGGCACGGGTGACCGGACTCCAGCTCACAGACCGTTCTGACGAGGCCTCTCCATGTCGGATGCTGGACGTTCCCGCGACGCTTGAACCTCCGCACCCTGCGCCCGTCCGCCCGCAGGCTCACAGCAATCGGGACCCTTTCACCTGACGACTGTAACTACTAGTACGTATGTTTCGTGATTGTGCAAACACGCGCCCGTCTTGTGAACGCGACTCAAGAGCTGCTCTGGGAACGCGGTTATGCGGCAACCAGCCCAAAGGACATCCTGAGCCGCGCGGAAGCAGGGCAGGGCAGCATGTACCACCACTTCGCCGGAAAACAGGAGCTCGCGGCCACAGCCTTGGCAGAGAGCGCAGCCACGATGCGCGCCGAAGCTGACCTTCTACTCTCGGGTGACGGGACGGCACTCGAGCGGGTGATCGCTTACCTAGAACGCCAGCGCGATTCGTTGCGGGGCTGCCGCATGGGGCGCATGACCTACGACGCCGATGTTTTGGCGACACCAGATCTTCTCCGCCCGGTTGCAGAGACCCTCGGCTGGTTGGTCGACCGCATCGCTCAGGTCATTGGCCAGGGCATTGACGAGCGCGAGTTCCCCGCCGCCACAGACGCACATCAGCTCGCATCCATGGTGGTCGCGACCGTCCAGGGAGGCTACGTCCTCGCGCGGGCGCAACAGGACCCAGCTGCTTTCGAGGCGGCGGTACAAGGAGCTGCAGGCCTCCTACAGAGCCGGAATCTGCGATGACCGCCGTAGCTGGGCATGCCGCCATGACCCACGTGGCCCATCAGGAGACCGCAACCGACGGAACCACCACAACGTGGTACGAGCCTGTTGCTGACCGGGCCCACGTCCAGGCGACCAAGAGGCATCACTGATGTACGCCATGCAATATCAGATCGCATTGCCCACCGACTACGACATGGGCATCATCCGGAACCGGGTGCGCAGGACCGGCCACCTCTTCGACGGCTTCGCCAGCCTCGAGTTCAAGGCCTACTTGATCCAGGAGAAATCCCAAGGCGCTCCCCGAAACGCGTACGCCCCGTTCTATGTCTGGCGCGACATCGACGGCATGCGCAACTTTTGCTGGGGCGAGCCGGGCTATTCCGCCATCGTTCGAGACTTCGGCCGGCAACCGATCCAAGACTGGACGCTTCACAAGATCGTCCACGGCCCCGCCGCCTACGCACAAGCCCGCAGCCTCACCGTGACGACTGCGCCACTGCCTTCCGCTGCCGCACCGTCCGATTGCCTGGATCCGATCACCCAACGGTTTCTCGAGCACGTCGAAGACACCACTGTGGCCCTCGTGACCGCTGTCGATATAACCAGCTGGACCCTCATCCAGGTCGAACTCTCGACAGAAGAGCCCGATCAGACCTTGACCCACATGGCCGCCTACGAAGTCCTGCACGTCTCCTCGTCCGCATGAACCAAGACGAGGAACCTGGATACTCCTCAATCTGACGGGTTCGCACCGCCGCCGGCTCCAGCGCACCACCGGCACCGCCGGGTAGACACCTGCGGCATAGTGTCTAGCGAAAGCACAGCCCCAACGAGGAGGCCTCCATGACCACCGACCGCCCGCTCCGCGTCATCCAGTGGACCACCGGCAACATCGGCAAGCGATCCCTGCACGCCATCATCGCCCGTGCCGACATGGAGCTGGTCGGCGTCTACGCGTACGGCGCCGAGAAGGTCGGGGTGGACGCCGCCGAGTTGGCCGGCTGGCCCGAGCTCACGGGCATCAAGGCCACCAACGACATCGAAGAGCTGGTGGCTCTCAAGCCCGACGCCTGCTGCTACAACCCGATCTGGCCCAGCGTCGACGAGCTGGTCCGGCTGCTGGAATCCGGCATCAACGTGTGTTCGACCGCCGCCTGGATCACCGGCGGCAAGCAGAGCCCCGAGGATCTGGCGCGTATCCAGAAGGCTTGCGAGGCAGGCAATTCCACGATCTTCGGCAGCGGCGCACACCCCGGCCTGACGAACATGATGGGCATGGTGCTGTCCAGCGCGTGCGAGAGCGTCGACGAAATCCGCATCACCGAGTCGGTCGACTGCGGCGTCTACGAATCGGCCGGCACCATGGCCGCGATGGGCTTCGGCAAGGACCCCGAGACACCGGGTCTGGCCGAGAGTGTGCGCCTGGAGAGCGAGGTGTTCGCCGAGTCAGCCGCGATGATGGCCGACGCCATCGGCGCCAAGCTGGACCGGATCACCTTCGACGTCACCTTCACGCCGGCGACCGAGGATTCCGACCTCGGGTTCATGCAGATTCCCAAGGGCACGGTCGCCAGCGTCTACGGCTATCACCGCGGTTGGGTCGGCGACAAGAACGTCGTCAGCGTCGGCTTCAACTGGATCATGGGCGAACACGTCACCCCGCCGAAGCCCGTGGCGCACGGTCACGTCATCCAGGTGTTCGGCGTACCCAACATGCGCACGGTGATCTACTGCCTGCCGTCGAAGGACTGGAGCGAGGTGAGCCTGAACGGGCTGGGCATGATCTACACCGCGCTGCCGGTGACCAACGCAGTGCCGGCAGTGGTGGCAGCCGCCCCGGGCATTCTGACGCTCAAAGATCTGCCGCCGGTCACCGGCCGGTTCGCCGGCTAGGCCAAAAGCCGTCACAGTCGGTACATTTCGCGCGCCATGAGCGCGTCTTCGATGAAGTCGAAGTGTGTCTCGTAGACCGGGTTCTCCGGGTGGTGCTCGTCGGCCAGCCGGTGCATGGCCTGGCCGACAGAGCGCTCCATGTTGGTGATCCACTGGGGCACCGTGGGTGCGTGAAACGGCAGGGCGTGGGTCCAGCCGAGGTTCAGTGTGTGGCTCATCGTCGTCACCTTTCAATCGGGGTTCGCGGCGATGGAGTGCCGCGCGGGATTTCAGAGTGCGACGACGGCGGCGCCGGATCGCGAGTAGACGGGTACTCGAAAACCGGCCAGCACCGCGCGCTTACCCGCGTAGTTGTTGGCAGACTGCCGGAAAAAGCTCCCCGGCGCCGGGCCGCTAGTCCTGCGTGTTGACGATGACGCCGACGGCGCCGGAGCCGACATGCACCGCCAGCACCGGTCCCATGTCGGTCACGACAAGTGAATCGACCTGGGGCAGGCGGGAAGTCAGTGCGGCGCCGATCTGCGCGGCGTCGTCGTGGTTGTCGACGTGGTGCACGGCGATCGCTGCGGGCCGCTCACCGACCAGCGCGACCACCCGTTCGATCATCGCGGCATGAGCCTTGGCCACGGTTCGGATTCGCTGATCGAGCACCAGCCGGCCGTCGATGTCCAACTGCAGCAACGGCTTCAGCGACAACGCGGTGCCGAGCCAGGACGCGGCGGTGCCGATGCGGCCACTACGCCGCAGGTTGTCCAAACGGTGGACGACGATGAACCCGTGCTGCCGCCCGGATTCCGCACGCGCCAGCGCCTCAACGGCATCCAGATCCGCGCCGGCCGCTGCAGCGCGGGCCGCAGCCAGCGCGACGAAGCCGACCCCCATCGCCGCCGATCGCGAATTGACCACGCGCACAGACGAACCCAGCTCACGGCCCACGGCCGCGGCGGAACTGAACGTACTCGACAGACCGGCCGACAGATGCACCGCCACGACGCCGTCGCCGCCGCTGTCGGCCAGCGCCTGCTTGTAGACGTCGGTCAGATCCGCGGGCGCCGCGCCCGAGGTGGACACGTGCGACCGGTCCTGGATGTCCTGCGGAATCGGGTCGATCCCGTCCTGGTAGTCGGTGCCGTCCTGCAGCACATGCAGCGGCACGACCCGGATGTCCCAGCGCTTCAACTCATCTGGGTCAAGCCGAGCCGACGAGTCGGTGACCACCACCACTGCCATGGCTAGTCGTCGGTCCGCTGCGACACCACACCGGCCTCGGCCAGCCCCTTGAGCATCAGTTCGGCGACGGCACGGTGCGCCTCGAAGTTCCAGTGGATGCCGTCCGGGTTGGCGCGGCCCGACATCACCTCGTCACCGACGGCGGCCTTGAGGTCGACGACCGGAATCTGCTTCTCCTCAGCCCAATCGGTGATCGCCGCGACGGTGGCGTCGCGCCAGCGGTGCGACCTGCCGTACGTCTCCGCGATGTGCACCGACGGGATGGTGGCGACGAACGGAATGCCCGGGCGGTTGAAATCGATTGCCCCGCGGGTCTCTTCGAGATATTCGACCGTCAGGTGCGCCGGCAGCGCGGGCCGCGCGATCGGCGACAGCCGCGGCTGCAGCCAGCCGTAACCGTCGCGCACGATGCGGCGCAGCCACGGCGGCCGCACGTAGCGGATCAGTTCCCGCAGTGCCGTCGGCAACGGCGACGGCAGCGAGTCCATGCCGCACGTCGCGAAGATCACCGCGCCGGCCTTCGGCAACGCCGCCCACGACCGCGGATCCTGCGTCGCGGCCCACCACACGTCGCGGCAGGTCCAGCCGATGCGGCCGATCAGCTCGAGGTCCCAACCGAGTTGGGACGCAACGATGTTGGGCCAGATGCGTGGATCGTCGGACGGCAGCCCGCCGGTCGGGCCGTAGTAGGACAGCGAGTCGCAGAAGACGAGAAGGACGGGCTTCTTCGAGGCAGTCGGTGTGTCAGAGGACATCGTTGGCCACCTGAGCCGAGGCGTTCCACACGTCCAGCCGCCACTTCACCGGATCGTCGTCGGCGAGTCCGGCACTGTGCCCCGACAGCTGCACCCAGCTGGCGTTGCCCATGCCGCCGAGGATCGGCCAGTTGTCGACCGGCAGCTCCAGCAGGGCCGCGGTCAGCGCGGCGATCAACCCGCCGTGCGCGACGAGCACCACGGGGCGGTCGACCTCGTCGACTCCCCATTCGGGCAGATTGCGCAGCTGCTCCTGCACCACCGGGAGACTGCGTTTCGCCACGTCCACGCGGCTCTCGCCGTTGTGCGGCGCCCAGCGGGCATCGTCACGCCAGGCCAGCCGCGCACCGGGCGCAATGTCGTCGACCTCGTGATGGGTCAGGCCTTGCCAGTCCCCGAGGTGCGTCTCGCGTAGCCGCTCGTCGATCGACACCGGCATGCCGGCCTGGTCCCCCAGCGTCGTCGCGGTGTCGAGGGCGCGACGCAGATCGGACGAAACGATCACCAGGGGCTGGCGCTTGGCCAGCACCTCGGCCGCTGCCACCGCCTGCGCCCGGCCCAGATCACTGAGGTCGGTGTCGAGCTGGCCCTGCATCCGGCTGGTGGCGTTGTACTCCGTCTGAC
Organism: Mycobacterium sp. SMC-18; assembly: GCF_045310895.1. Classification (NCBI taxonomy): domain Bacteria; kingdom Bacillati; phylum Actinomycetota; class Actinomycetes; order Mycobacteriales; family Mycobacteriaceae; genus Mycobacterium; species Mycobacterium sp. SMC-18. The sequence goes on along the minus strand of NZ_JBJIAL010000021.1, from coordinate 72,807 downwards.
CGTGACGCAGCAGCAGGAGGCGGCGGTTCCTCACTCTCGGCCCTCGGCGGACTCGTCGGACGGGTCGTCTCCGTCGGGGTTGACCGGCAGCTCACCGTCGAGGTCGACCTCGACGGCCGGACAGTCCCGCCACAGCCGGTCGAGCGCGTAGTACTCGCGCTCCTCCTGGTGCTGGATGTGCACCACGATGTCGACGTAGTCGAGCAGCACCCAGCGGCCCTCGCGGGCACCCTCGCGACGGGCCGGCTTGTGGCCCGCCCAGCGCATCTTCTCCTCGACCTCGTCGACGATGGCGTTGACCTGGCGGTCGTTGGACGCGGAAGCGATGACGAAGTAGTCGGTGATGACCAACTGATCCGAGACGTCGATGACGCTGATGTTCTCGCCGAGCTTGGCGGCGGCCGCACGGGCGGCGACGGTCGCCATGCTGAGGGCTTCGGGGGTGGCCGTCATGAATTCTCCTGCTTGTTCGTGGCTTGGTAGAGCCCACGTTTGGACACGTATTGGACGACGCCGTCGGGCACCAGGTACCAGATGGGCCGGTTGGCCTGGGCGCGGCGACGGCAGTCGCTCGACGAGATGGCCAGCGCAGGCACCTCGACCAGGGTCAGGGCGTCGAGCGGCAGTTCTTTCTGTGCCGCCTCGATGTGTTTCCCGTCCAGCTCGTAGCCGGGCCGGCTGACCCCGATGAACCGGGCCGTGGAGAACAGTTCCTCCCAGTTCTGCCACGACAGGATCGAGGCCAGCGCGTCGGCGCCGGTGATGAAGAACAGGTCGGTGTCCGGGTTCTGGCGGGCCAGGTCGCGCAGGGTGTCCTTGGTGTAGGTCGGGCCGCCGCGGTCGATGTCGACGCGGCTCACGGAGAACCGCGGGTTGGCGGCCGTCGCGATGACCGTCATCAGGTACCGGTCCTCGGCGGCGGTGACGTGCCGATCGCGCTTCTGCCAGGGCTGCCCGGTCGGCACGAAGATCACTTCGTCGAGTTCGAACAGGTCGGCCACCTCGCTGGCCGCGACGAGGTGTCCATGGTGGATGGGGTCGAACGTCCCACCCATCACGCCCAGCCTGCGTCGAGTCACGATTGGCCAGCTTACTGGAGCCCCTGATACCCGCGAACGTGCGTGTTTGCGGGAATCAGACTGGCAGCAGGTTGTCGATCACCGAGGCGAGCTGCTTGGCGGACCGGCATTCGTGCATGGTGATGACGTCCTGGTACTTGGCCGTCGCCGAGTCGCCGCTGCCCCACAGGTGCTTGGGCTCGGGGTTGAGCCAGTGCGCGTGCCGGCTGGCGTTCACCATGTGTGCCAGTAGGTCGGCCTGCGGGTTGCGGTAGTTGTTGCGGCCGTCGCCGAGCACCAGCAGGGCCGTGCGCGGCGAGAGCGCATTGGGCCACTTGTCCATGAACGAAACGAACGCGTGGCCGTAGTCCGAATGCCCGTCCCGCGTGTAGACGGCGGCCTCGCGGGTGATCTTCTGCACCGCGACGGCCAGGTCGGCGTCGGGGCCGAACAGCTCGGTGACTTCGTCGGTGGTGTCGATGAAGGCGAAGACCCGCACCCGCGAGAACTGCTGACGCAGGGCATGCACCAGCATCAGCGTGAAGTGGCTGAAGCCCGCGACGGAGCCGGACACGTCGCACAGCACCACCAGCTCGGGACGGGCCGGGTGCGGCTTCTTGAGGACGACCTCGATGGGCACGCCACCCGTCGACATCGACTTGCGCAGTGTCTTGCGCAGGTCGATCTGGCCGGCATGAGAACGGCGTCGACGCGCCGCGAGCCGGGTGGCCAGCGTACGGGCCAGCGGCGCAACGACATTGCGCATCTGCCGCAGCTGATCGCCTGACGCCCTGAGGAATTCGACGTTCTCGGCCAGCTGCGGAATGCCGTATGTCTGCACGTGGTCGCGGCCGATCTGCTCGGCGGTGCGCCGCTTGGTCTCCGACTCGACCATGTGCCGCAGCTGTGAAATACGCTTAGCGGCAATCGCTTTGGCGATCTGATCCTGCGTGGGCGTGGGCTCGTCGCCGTACGGCGCCAGCAGTCCGGCCAGCAGCTTGCCTTCGAGCTGGTCCAGCCCCATGGCCTTGAGCGCCTGATACGACGAGTACGACGGGCCGCGGCTCGAGTTGTACTTGCCGTAGGCGTCGACGATCTGCGCGATCATCGCCATCAGGCGGTCGTCGAGGTTCGCCATGTCCGCGTCGGAGAGCAGGTCGATCAGCGCCGCGCGCATGCCCTCGACGTCCTCGGGCGGGATCCGGTCGGGCCGGTTCTCCGGATCCTCGTCGTCGTCGAGTTCCAAGACCGCCCGATCCCCCATGGCCGCGGGGAACCACAGGTCGAACAGCGCGTTGTACGTCTCGCGGTGGTCGGGCCGGCGCAGCACCGCACACGCCAGACCCTCGCGCAGCACCATGCGGTCACCCAGTCCCAGGGTGGCCATCACCCGGCCGGCGTCGACGGTCTCCGACGGCCCGACGTTGATGCCCACCTTGCGCAGGGCCTCCACGAACCCCACGAGGTGACCCGGAATGCCATGCGGGGCAAGCGGTTGCGCGGGCGTGCGGGCGACGGCCATGCGGACTCCCCTAGTTCAGCTTCAACTCGCCGATAGCGCGCTGCTGATCTGACTGGTGTTTGAGCACCACACCCAGCGTCGCGGCGATCATCTCGTCATCGATGGTGTCCATGCCCAACGCCAGCACCGTCCGGCCCCAGTCGATGGTCTCGGCGACCGACGGCAGCTTCTTGAGCTGCATGCCGCGCAGCACACCGATGATCCGGACCAGCTCGTCGGCGATCTTCTCCGGCAGCTCGGGCACCCGGGACAGCAGGATGCGCCGTTCCAGATCGGGGTCGGGGAAGTCGATATGCAGGAACAGGCAGCGACGCTTGAGCGCCTCGGACAGTTCACGGGTGGCGTTCGACGTCAGCACGACCAGCGGTGTCTGCTGCGCCTTGATGGTGCCGAGTTCGGGCACGGTGACGGCGAAGTCGGACAGGATCTCCAGCAGCAGGCCTTCGATCTCGATGTCGGCCTTGTCGGTCTCGTCGATCAGCAGCACGGTGGGCTCGGTGCGGCGGATGGCCGTCAGCAGCGGCCGGCTCAGCAGGAACTCCTCGCTGAACACGTCCATCTTGGTCTGGTCCCAGTCACCAGACTGCTGACCCGATTGGATCCGCAGGATCTGCTTGGCGTGGTTCCACTCGTACAGCGCGCGGGCCTCGTCGACGCCCTCGTAGCACTGCAAGCGCACCAGCTCCGAACCCGTGCACTGGGCGATGGCCCGGGCCAGTTCGGTCTTGCCGACACCCGCCGGTCCTTCGATCAGCAGCGGCTTGCCCAGCCGGTCCGCCAGGAAAACCGCTGTGGCCGTTGCGGTGTCGGGCAGGTATCCGGTTTCGGTGAGTCGCTTGGCGACGTCGTCGATGGCGGCATTCTCGCCGAACAGCGGCACCGAACGAGCGGGTGTACTCAAGTTCTTCTCCTCTTACACGGGCCGGGTCTGGCCGTCGCCCCACACGATCCATTTGGTGGAGGTCAGTTCCGGCAGCCCCATCGGACCGCGCGCGTGCAGCTTCTGGGTCGAGATGCCGATCTCGGCGCCGAAGCCGAACTGCTCACCGTCGGTGAAGGCCGTCGACGCGTTGACCATCACGGCGGCAGCGTCCACCTGTTCGGAGAACCGCTGGGCCGCAGCAAGATTGGTCGTGACGATCGCCTCGGTGTGCCCGGTGCCGTACTCGTTGACATGCGCGATGGCGCCGTCGACACCGTCCACCACGGCCACCGCCATGTCCAGTGACAGGAACTCGGCGCGCAGCTCGTCCTCGCTCGGGTCCAGATGCACCGTCACCCCGGCGTCCTGCAGCGCGGTCACCAGCCGCGGCAGCGCGGTGTCGGCGATGGCCCGGTCCACCAGGAGGGTCTCGGCCGAGTTGCACACGCTGGGACGGCGGGTCTTGGAGTTCAGCAGGATGCTCTCGGCCATGTCGAGATCGGCGGCCTCGTGAACGTAGACGTGGCAGTTACCGACGCCCGTCTCGATGGTCGGCACGGTGGCGTCGCGCACCACGGCGTCGATCAGGCCGGCGCCGCCGCGCGGGATCACGACGTCGACCAGGCCGCGAGCCTGGATCAGGTGGGTGACGCTGGCGCGGTCCTCGCTGGGCAGCAGCTGCACCGCGTCCTCGGGCAGGCCCTCGGCGGCCAGCGCCGCCCGCAGTGCGGTGACCAGAGCCGCATTCGACCGGGCTGCCGACGAGCTGCCACGCAGCAGCGCCGCGTTGCCGGACTTCAGCGCCAGGCCGAAGGCGTCGACCGTCACGTTGGGGCGGCTCTCGTAGACCATGCCGACCACGCCGAGCGGCACCCGCTGCTGACGAATCTGGAGGCCATTGGGCAGCGTGCTGCCGCGCAGCACCTGACCCACGGGGTCCGGCAGCCCGGCGACCTGCCGCAATCCGGCGGCGATGCCGTCGAGGCGCTGGGGGTTCAGGGCCAGGCGGTCGATCATCGCCTCGGCGGTGCCGGCGGCGCGTGCGGCGTCGATGTCCTCGGCGTTGGCGGCGAGCACCAGGTCCGCGGCGGCGAGCACGGCATCGGCCGCGGCGTGCAGCGCGCGGTTCTTGGCTTCGGTGGTCAGTGTGGCCAGCACGCGCGACGCGACGCGGGCCCGCCGGGCGGCGTCATGCACCTGTTGGCGCAGATCGGTGTCCGTAGCTGCGTGCACACTCATTAACCCAGGGTAACGAGGTATCGGCGGTCCGGGCCGGTCGGGGCTACGGTGGCCCGGTGACTCGCATCACTGTCGTGGGCAGCGTGAACATGGACCTGGTCTTCGATTTGGCCGACCTGCCGGGACCGGGACAGACGGTGCTGGCGTCGTCATTGCATTCGGAGCCCGGCGGCAAGGGCGGCAATCAGGCCGTCGCGGCGGCCCGGGCGGGTGCCGATGTCCAGCTCGTCGCCGCGCTCGGGGCCGACGCCACGGGCGGGGCGCTGCGAAAGCACTTGCAGGACAACGGCGTCGGTCTGGTCGGGACCGTAAGCCTGCCGGTCCCGAGTGGTACCGCGGCGATCATGGTCGGCAACAACGCCGAAAACATGATCGTGGTGGCGCCGGGCGCCAACGGGCACCTGACCCTGGACTCCGCACACGTTCGCGCGGTGGTCGCCGATTGCGACGTGCTGTTGCTGCAGCTGGAGATCCCGCCGGCCACCGCGCTGGCGGCGGCGCGGCTGGCGAAGGACGCCGGCGCGACGGTCGTGCTGAACGCCTCTCCTGCCGGCACCGATCCGGAGGTGCTCGCCGCGCTGGCCGCCGTCACCGACGTGGTGATCGTCAACGAAACCGAAGCCGCCCAATGGCATTGGCCCGTCCCACACCTGGTGATCACGCGGGGCGCCGACGGCGCGGAGCACCGCACGGCTGACGGTGAGACACATGTCCCGGCGCCCCAGGTCGAAGCCGTCGACACCACGGGCGCGGGTGATGTCTTCGCCGGCGTTCTGGCTGCGGGTTGGACCGCGGACCCCTCGCATGCCCTCCGGCGGGCCGTCACAGCCGGCGCGCTCGCCACCCTGACCCCCGGTGCCGGCGATTGCGCACCGCGAGACGAGGTCATCGAGGACGCGCTGGAAGACGACGCGCCAAACTGACGCGCAGATATACGCCACTTGGCGGATGATCTGCCGGCCGCGACGCCGGATAGTCGACGCATGACCATTGCCAGCGGTATTCCGAGCGTCTTCGACGTCACGCTTCCGGCGATCGACTATTCGGGCGCGCAAAGCCCCGACGAAGCGCAGGCGATCCTCGCGCCGGCGCGCGCGCAGTCGCCGATCGCGATGGGTCCGCACGGGCCGGAGGTGCTGACCTACGACCTGGCGCACGAGGTGCTGCGCGATCCGCGTTTCCGGATACCCCAGGGGATGTTCCTCGTGGCGCAGGGCATCACGTCGGGCCCGGTGTGGGACCGGGTCAGCGCATCGATCATCAGCATCGACGGTCCCGAACACACCCGCCTGCGCCGACTGATCGCGACGGCCTTCAGCCGCCGCGCCATCGAACGCCTGCGCACCACGGTCGTCGACGTCGTCAGCGATCTGATCGACCGCCAGGTGGCCCGCGGGCACTGCGACGTGGTAACCGACATCGCGCGCCAGTACCCGACCCCGGTCATTTGTGCGCTGCTCGGCGCCCCCGCCGAGGACTGGGCGCAATTGTCGGCCTGGGTGGACGATTTCATGCAGGCCTTCGACTGGCACGTCGCCGAACACGAGACCGCGATACTGACCGCGTGGGACGCGCTCGATGACTACATCGACGACATGGTTGCCCGTCGCCGCGACAACCTCACCGACGATCTGATCTCGGATCTCATCCGCGCCGAGGAGGACGGTGACCGGCTCAGTGCCGACGAACTGCGCATGCTGTCCACCGGCCTGCTGGCGGCCGGCACCGACACCACCCGCAACCAGGTGGCCGCTTCGGTACAGGTCCTGTGCGAGCACCCCGACCAGTGGGCCCTCCTGGGGGCGCACCCGGATATGGCCGACCGTGCCGTCGAAGAGACCATGCGGCACTCCCCCATCGTGATCAGCTCGCTGCGGATGGCCCGCGAGGATGTCGAACTCGCCGGAATGCTGTTCCCCGCAGGAACTTTCCTGCAGGTGAACACCGGCGCGGCCAACCGCGACCCCGCCGTGTACAACGATCCCGACCGGCTCGACATCACCCGCGCGGGCGCCCCGGCGATGCAGACCTTCGGCGCCGGGATGCACTACTGCCTCGGCGTGCACCTGGCCAAGATGGAGCTGGCCGAAGCGCTCGCCCTCATGACCCAGCGCATGCCCAATGCCCGCGTGACCGGTCCGGTCCCGTGGAAACCGTTGGTGGGCCTGAGCGGACCGCTGACCCTGCCCATCGCCTTCGATCGCGTCGATCAGTCGTGGCGGGCGGCTTCCTGAGCGAGCTGTCTGCGCGCGGCGAGTGAGGGTGCCACCGCCCAAAACCACGCAGCCGTTGCGATTCAGCAAATACTGCAGGTTTGCCGTGGGTGGTCCTAGAATCTGACGTTCAAATGGACGGTCACAAGGGAATCGCGGTGTCACGGCGATTCTTCGTGCTCACGGTCGCCATCGCCGTCTTCTATGTACCGCTGGCACTCAATTACACCTGGCCACTTTTCGCCCCTGGCTTGGCGCGCTGGCAGGACGCCGTCAACACCGCCATCAACGGTGATCACTACGCGATCGGTGACGGGTCCGTCGAGTCGGTACGCCACGGCGCCTACGCCGAGCATCGCGTGGTGCTCATGGTGCACACCACGCTGGCCGGACTTGCCTTGACGCTGGGACTGTTTCAGTTCTCGTCGCGACTGCGCACCCGCCGGCCGGTGGTACATCGCTGGATCGGCCGCAGCTATCTGGCACTGATGTCCGTCAGCATGCTGACCGCGTTGGTGTTCCTGTACTTCACGCCGCCGGCTCAGCACTTCATCGGCCCGGCATTCGAAACCCAGTTGCGCGCCTTGGCAATCGGCACCCTCGGCAGCGCGTGGTACGCGGTCTACGCGATCCGCCGCCGCGACGTGATCACGCACCGGGCCTGGATGACCTACGGCATCGCCCTGATGATGACGGCGCCGTTGCTGCGCGTGATCTGGATCGGCATCCAGCCACTGATCCCGCAGCACGATCTGCTGACCAACATCGGTGTGGGCTCCATCGTCCTCGGCGTCGTCGCGCCCGGCAGCGCGGTGTTCGCTTCATGCTGACGCAACGATCGTCACCCGACACCCAAATCGGTTCGGCGCCAAGGTGTTCGGCGCCAAGGTGTTCGGCTCCAAGGTGGACGTACGGCGCTGCCGTGGGATTGGCGATTGCCGGCTCACTCACCTACGCCGGCCTCGTGGTGCGGCTGCCGGCGCCGATCCCGCACAGCCTCGCGCTCTTTCATCTCGTACCGGCCTGGATCACGCTCGCGATCGCCGCGCGTGGGGTGTTTCGTGCCCGCGCCGCGGGCGATGTGGCGCGCGAACGGCAGTGGCGCTGGCTGCTGTGGGGCTTCGCCGCGGCCCCGACGGCGGCCGCCTTGTACGCGCAGATCGTGCCGCCGGCCTTCACGACGGCCGACGCCGTTCTCGCCGGCGGCATGGACGGCCCGGTCATCCCGATCACCGTCGCCTTCGCGCTGGTGGTGCATGCGGCCGCGCGGTCCCAGCGTCGGACCGACGACGACCTTGATGAGCCGAACGTGCTCGCCGCCGCGTGAGCGCGGGGGCAAGTTATCCACAGAACGCGATTCATCCACAATCTGCGCCTGCCACGTAGTTTGAAGCGGTTGAGATCGCTAATATCGAACATATGTACGAAGAGCTGGTGATCGAAGCCAGGGAAGCCGACGACGCTTCCCTGGTCGACACGATGACCAGCGCAACACGGGCCGAAGCCCAGAGTGCCGCCCGCCGGCTGGCTGCCATCGCCGAACTCACCCACCGCCGCTGCATCGACCACGAGGACCGCGACCTGTGGGCGTGCGACGGCTGGGACGCCGCGGCGTGCGAAATCGGCGCGGCCCTGACGATCAATCGCTGGCAAGCCGCCAGTCAGATGCACCTCGGACTCACACTGCGCGACCGGCTCCCACACGTCGGCGCCCTGCTGGCGCGCGGGGACCTATCACTTCCGTTGGTCACCCTGATCTGCTGGCACACCGAGTTCGTGCAAGACCCCGCAGCGCTCGCCCTCATCGACACCGCCATGGCCGGCAGCGCGCGCGAATGGGGACCGTTGTCGAAGGCCGACACGATCCGGCAGATCGACAGCTGGATCGAGAAGTTCGACCCGGCCGCGGTGCGTCGCACCCGTAACGCCGTCCGCGGTCGCGATGTCGAGTTCGGCAAGCCCGGTGACCCCGCAGGCGTCACGTCCGTCTGGGGCCTGTTGCTGACCACCGACGCCGAACTGCTCAAGCGCACCCTCACCGCCATGGCCTACGAGGTCTGCGACGACGATCCCCGCAGCCTCGCCCAGCGCCGCGCCGACGCGTTGGGCATCCTGGCCGTCCGTGGCGATCGGCTGCCCTGCCACTGCGGCAAGCCCGACTGCCCGGCAGCCGGAGCCGATCCGCGCGCCGCAGCCGTCGTCATAAATGTCTTGACTGGCGCTGCGCCACAACCGATCAGCGATCCTCTGCTCGATGCGCCGGAGGCCGCGCCGCCGGTGACGGCAGACACTCCGGTCGCCGAGGCACTCGCGCCTCTGCCTGAGCCCGAGCCTGTTGTCGACCAGAGCGCGGTCGGCTATCTGTGCGGCGGGCCGGTGATCCCCGCGGTGGTCATGGCAGACCTGGCCGCCCGCGGCGCCAGCGTGAAAACGGTTACCACGCCGCAGGTTCCGGCCGACGGGCAACCGCGGTACCGGCCGTCGACCGCGCTCGACCGCTACGTGCGGATGCGGGACATCACCTGCATGCACCCCGGCTGCGACCGCCCCGCCGTGGACGCCGACCTCGACCACACCATCCCCTGGCCGGCCGGAGCCACGCATCCCGGCAATCTCAGCCCGAAGTGCCGCAAGCACCACCTGGTCAAAACGTTCTACAGCGGCGCAACCGGATGGCACACCCGCCAGAACCCGGACGGCACCATCGTGTGGACCGCACCCACCGGGCATACCTACACAACCGTGCCCGGTAGCCGAATCCTGTTTCCCGACAGACACTTCCCTACCGCAGCGCCACCACCATCGGCGACCACCAGCGATCGGCCCGGTCGCGACCTCATGATGCCCGCCCGCCGGCGCACCCGCATCGACGACCGCACTCGACGTACCCGGCTCGAACGCAAACTCAACTGGGCCGAACTCCTGGAGTCGCAATCGACCGCTGCAGCCAAACTCGAACTCGCCCAACAACTCATCGACGGCGACAGCTCACCACCGTTCTGAAGCCGGTGCGGCTACACGGCCACCGGCGGCGCACTGTTGACCGCCACCACGCCGGCACCGACCGTCGGCAGGGACACCGCCACCGAGGACACGTTGATGACCCCGGCCGACGTGAAGCTCTGGTACGGCGTGGTCGAGGCGACCAGTTGCAGGGTCAGCGAGTCCCCCGGCCCTGCCGTGTAGGCGATGTCCTCCAGGTCGACGGTCACGTGGCGCGACTGCCCGTCCAGCGTCACCGGAATGGGTGTCACCACATTGCCGACGACGCGGCCGGTGTTGTTGTCGACGATCTGCGCGTAGACGAACCGGCTGGTTCCGAGTCCGGAGTAGTCGACCGTCACCGTCGGTGCACCGACGAGTTGCGTGGTCCCGGTGGGGAGAGTGAGCGGGATGTTGATGGCGTTCTGTGCCTTGGTCGGTATCGGCAGCGAATTCTCCAGTCCCAGTGGGTTTCCGAGCGGACCCGATCCGCCGGCGATCGGCACAATGGGCATGAAGCCGCCGGCGCTGATCGAGTTGATCGGGGTGCCGTGGAAACTCGGGTCGGTCGGCATCACGTCGGATGCGTAGAACTGCCCATCCTGGTCGACCCATTGGAAGGTCGGCCCGGTGTCGGTCGCGGTGTTGCCCTTGACGTAGCGGTCCAGCCAGTTGAGGGTCTCGCTCGTCAGGAGCTGGTTCTGGATGGGGCTCGCCGGATCGAGACAGACACCGTGGCCGCCGCAGAACCAGATCATCTTGACCGGCACGGGGTTACCGTTCGCGTCGAGGTTGTCGGCGAGCATCTCGACGTTGGTGTTCGCCTGATCGAGCGTGATGAGGTCGTCGACCGTGCCCTGAATGATCAGGGTCGGGACCTTGATGTCGTCGATGCGCTCGCCGGGACCGCTGCTGGTCAACACATCCCGCTGACTCTGCGTGAGGATGCCCAACAGGTCACCGAGAATGATGCCGCCGTAGATCTGGGGATTGATGCGTGCGCCGGTCTGCACCAGGCCGAGCATCAGCAGCGACGCCCAGGCCGTCTTGAACGCGCCACGCGGGTACAGCGCGTCGTTCAGCGAGTTCCAGGCGAGCCCGGGCACGATCGCGTCGATGCGCTTGTCGCCGGCCGCCGCGACGAGTTGGATACCGCCGCCGTAGGACACCCCCACCATGCCCAGCCGCGGGTCGAGCGTGGCCGCGTTGTCCAATTGCACGCCGGGTTGATCAGCCATCCAGCTGATGATCGACGACACGTCCTTGCCCTCGAAGTTCGGATTGTCCAGCTGCAGCAGCCCACCCGAGGCGTACTCACCGCGAGGATCCCACGTGACGACGTTGTAGTCGGCGGCCCGGAAGGTGCCGATACCGACGAAACCTGTTGCATACGGGTTGGTTTCGCCCGGCCGCGTCATGCCGGGGCCGTACAGGACGGTCGGGGCCACGTCACCTTCGTGTAAGCCCATGGCCGGGAAGAAGTTCACGCTGATGGGCGTGCCGTCGAACGACGCGATCTTGTATGTGTAGGCGACGGGCGTACCCGCCGGCACCAGCTGTGCGAGGTCGACGTCGACGGGAACAACGACGGACGCCCCGATGAGCGGCGCCAAAAGCCCACTGACACCGGGAATCTGGCGCAAATTCACCAGCAGGTTCGGCACCATCGAACCGACCACCGGAATCTGCTTGAGCGCGGTGACGAATGGCGTCTGCTGCGTCACCCGCACCTTGAATTGCTCGGGGGTGCCCGACGTGACGTCGGCGTAGTTGGGCAGATAGGTGAAATCGCCGGTCTTGAGCATCCGCACCTTGCCGGGCGAGCCGCCGAGGACGCTGTAGGTGACGGGACCGCTCAGCGGTGACCCGATCGAGCCGTGGATGATGCCGTCGTTGAACTCGACGACGGGGCCAGGAGTGGCGAGCGTCGAGACCGGGCCCGTGCCTGTGCCTGTGCCCGTGGCCGTCAGGCTGACCGGGGTCGACGGACCCACCGGGTCCGACGGGCTGACCGCCGACGTCGGTGCGACGCCGAGGGTCCGATCGATACCCAGCTCGCGACGCGCCGCCGCCAGCAGCACCCATGCCCCCGGTGACTGCACCGGCGCGGTGGGCGCCCCGCCGACGCGCGGCTTGGTTGCCGTCGGCACCGCCTGAACCGGCGACGAAGTGACGGCCGCCACCGGGGCCGCCGGTGCGGACGCCTCCGCTTTCGAGCTCGGCGCCACGGTCGTCAACGCCGCGGCGGGGTGCTCGGAACCGCCGTTCGCGTCAGCAGTCTTGGGCGGTTTGACCTTGGGCGCCTTGGGCACCTTGACCGCCTTGGCGACTTTGGCCGCCTTGGGTTTCTTGAATGCTGCATCCTTGCCCTGACCGGCCGGCGACGCGCTGCTCGACGTGCCATGGGAGACACCCGGACTCCCGGTCTCGGCGTAGGCCACGCCGCCACCGATGACGATGACCGACCCCACTCCGAGGGCGACGGCCAATCCTCCAACGCGACCGACATAGCGTGCTGCAGACATCACTACCTCCCCGACAGTTGGCGACAACTATCTGGAAGTTAGTCCAGGAACGCTCCGATATTGACGGTTTCGCAGAAAAAACATACCAATAGTAGGTTTTCTACTGCAGGGTCAGGAACGCCGGTCCGGTTAGGCCTCCGGCACGTTGCGGTCGATCTCGTCGAGCCAGATGCGCGCCGACATGTCCGACGGCGCCCGCCAGTCCCCGCGCGGGGACAGCGCGCCGCCGGCGGACACCTTCGGACCATTCGGCAGCGCCGACCGCTTGAACTGACTGAACGAGTAGAACCGCTGGACGAAGACTTTCAGCCAGTGCCGGATGTCGGCGAGCGAGTAGGCGACGTGCTCGTCGTCCGGGAAGCCGGCCGGCCAGTCACCGGCGTCGGCGTCGTGCCACGCATGCCAGGACAGGAATGCGATCTTCGACGGCCGGAAGCCGTACCGCAACACCTGGAACAGCGAAAAGTCCTGCAGTGCATACGGTCCCACCTTGGCCTGGCTGCTCTGGACTGCCTCACCGTCGGTCGCCGGAACGAGCTCCGGGGTGATCTCGGTGTCCAGCACCGACTGCAACACCTCGTTGACGTCGGCGTTGAACTGACCCGAGGAGATCACCCACCGGATCAGATGCTGGATCAGGGTTTTCGGCACCCCGCCGTTGACGTTGTAATGGGACATCTGGTCCCCGACGCCGTAGGTGCACCAGCCCAGGCCGAGCTCGGACAGGTCGCCGGTGCCCAGCACGATGCCGCCGCGCTGGTTGGCCAACCGGAACAGGAAGTCGGTTCGCAGCCCGGCCTGCACGTTCTCGAACGTCACGTCGTAGACGGCCTCACCGCGCGCGAACGGATGCCCCATCTCACCCAGCATTTGCCGCGCGGTGTCCCGAATATCCAACTCCGAGAACGTGACTCCGAGCGCCTTCGCCAGCGCGGTCGCGTTGTTCTTGGTGCGATCGCCGGTCGCGAAACCCGGCATGGTGAAGGCCAGGATGTCGCTGCGCGGACGGCCCTCGCGGTCCATCGCCTTGGCCGCGACGATCAGCGCGTGCGTGGAATCGAGCCCGCCGGACACGCCGATCACCACGGTCGGGAAGTTCAGCGCCCGCAGGCGCTGCTCCAGACCGGACACCTGGATGTTGTACGCCTCGTAGCAATCCTGTTGCAGCCGCGCGGGATCCGCCGGCACGAACGGGAAGCGCTCGACCTCCCGGAGCAGGCCGATGTCACCCGCCGGCGGCGAGAGCGTGAACTCGATGCGGCGGAAATCCGATGTCCGGTCGGCGAAGGTGCGCCGGTTGTCGTCGAACGTCCCCATGCGCAACCGCTCGGCGGCCAGCAGCTCGGTGTCGACGTCGGCCACCGACCGTCGCTCGCCGCACGGAAAACGCTCGGATTCGGCCAGCAGCACGCCGTTTTCGTAGATCATGGTCTGGCCGTCCCAGGCCAGGTCTGTTGTGGACTCACCCTCCCCCGCGGCGGCATACACGTACGCCGCCAGGCATCGCGACGACGCGGAGCGGGCCAGCAGCTTGCGGTCGTCGGCCCGGCCGATGGTGATGGGGCTGCCGGAGAGGTTCGCCAGCACCGTCGCACCGGCCAGCGCGGCCGTCGCACTCGGCGGCACCGGCACCCACATGTCCTCGCAGATCTCCACGTGCAGCACGAAATTCGGCAGATCAGCGGCGGCGAACAACAGGTCGGGGCCGAACGGCACGTCGATACCGTTCAGCCGGATCGTGCCCTCGGCATCATCGCAGGCCGCGATCTGACGCGATTCGTAGAACTCGCGGTAGGTCGGCAGGTACGACTTGGGCACCACGCCGAGTACCGAACCGCGGTGGATCACCACCGCGGTGTTGTAGATGCGGTGCCGGTGCCGCAGCGGCGCGCCCACCACCAGAACCGGCAGCAAGTCGGCCGATGCCTCGACGATCGACGCCAGCGCCTCGGTCGTCGACTCCAGCAGCGTGTCCGACAGCAGGATGTCCTCTATCGAGTACCCCGAGAGGGTCAGTTCCGGGAACACCGCCAATGCGACGGCGTCGTCGTGACACTCGCGGGCCAGGCGCAGCACCGACGCGGCGTTGGTCGCCGGGTCCGCGAGTGCGGTGTGGTGCGTGCACGCGGCGACGCGGACGAATCCGTGTCGGTAGGCGGAGTAGAAGTCCACGTCTCGATTGTTGCATCGACACGTGGTGCAACTCCGTGGACGGCCTACCCTCGATGACGTGCAGGCTCCTGAACTGGTCAATCTGCTGGCCGACCGGCGTCTCGCCGTGCTGACCGGCGCCGGCATCTCCACCGACTCGGGCATCCCGGACTACCGCGGGCCGGACTCGCCGCCGAGCAATCCGATGACCATCCAGCAGTTCCTGTCCGGGCCGGCCTTCCGGCAGCGGTACTGGGCCCGCAACCACATCGGCTGGCGGCACATGGCCGCACGCCGGCCCAACGCCGGCCACCGCGCCGTGGCCGCCATGGAACGCGCGGGCCTGGTGACGGGCGTCATCACCCAGAACGTCGACCTGCTCCACACCAAGGCCGGCTCCCAGACGGTGGTGAACCTGCACGGCACGTACGCCCAGGTCGTCTGCCTGAGCTGCGGACACACCATGACCCGGGCCGCGCTGGCCGTCGAACTGGAACGGCTCAATCCCGGTTTCACCGAACGGGCCGAGGTCGGAAGTATCGGCGTGGCCCCCGACGCCGACGCCACCGTCGAGGACACCGCGACATTCCGGTACCTGGACTGTCCACGCTGCGGCGGCATCCTCAAACCCGACATCGTGTACTTCGGCGACAGCGTGCCGAAAGACCGCGTGCAACAGGCGTACGCCCTGGTCGACGCCGCCGACGCGCTGCTGGTCGCGGGATCATCGCTGACGGTGTACTCGGGCTACCGCTTCGTCCGGTACGCGGCCGCCGCCGGCAAGCCCGTCGCGATCATCAACCGCGGCACCACCCGCGGCGACGACCTGGCCACGGTGAAGATCGAGAGTGGCTGTTCGGAAATGCTCGCGCTGCTGTCCGGCGAATTGGCCGCTCAGAACCTCTCCGGGTGCCAGTAGACATCCTCCGGAGTACCGGACAGCGCGTTGTCCACGGCCTCCCGGCCCTGCAGATAGCCGTAGTCCTGGTTCGACGACTCGTAGCGCCAGCCACCGAACCGGCCGCGGCTGTAGAAGCCGTGCGCGCGCAGCCGCTCGTCGACGGTCCGCACGATGTCGTCACGGCCCAGGGTCGGCACCGGATAGCCCATCGGCACTTCCCGCACGAACCGGCTCACCACGTACTCCGACTCGGCCCCCAGCGCCCGCAGTGATTCCTCGGTACGCCGCACCGCGTCGTCGGCGGTCAGTGGCTGTCCGGGCAGCAGCGGCACCTCGCACAGCACGTTCCAGCGGCCGTCGCCGGCGTTGGTGGGGTCGTAGTTGTTCAGCATCGTGGCCCGGTACCACGGCACGCCCAGGTCCGGGCAGTACAGCCAGGTCTTGTCGGCCAGCGCGTCCGGCGCCGCACCCCGGTAGCCCAGCCCGACCGCGTAGATCCGACTGGCACACAACGTGTTTCGCTCGGCCGTCCCGTGTGCGCCGGCGCCACCGAGCCAGCCCCAGGCCGTCGTCAGCGGCGCCGAGCTGACGCAGTGGTCGTAGGAGACGGTCGAGCCGTCGTCCAGCGTCGCGACCCGCCCGGCCACATCGACGTCGACGACGCGGGTATTCAGCCGCACCGTGCCGGGCGCCAGCATCTGGTCGTGCACGCCCTGCCACAGTGCACCGGTGCCGCCGATCGGATACGGAAAACTGCCCGCGGGGGCCGGCGCCGAGCCGGCCAGCCCGAGGCGCGGTACGTTCGGCGCGGCGCTGCCGCTGCGCAACGATGTCCATTCGTGGTCGATGTGTTCGAGCGGGGCCGTCCACATCTTGTAGTTGTAGGGGCCGAAAAACTCGTCAAAAAGTTTGCCACCGAAATTGTTGCGGTAATAGTCGGCGAGGTTGTGCAGCGGTGCGTCCGGGTACAGGTCGGTCGGCATCTCGGCGAGTTGCTGCTGGATGGGCGTGGGCACCAGACTCTGCGGCCCGCTGCCGTCGAGCCACACCCAGCCGTTGCGGGCGACGTCGTTCATCTTCACGCCCGAGGCGTCGACCGCACGGTCGAATTCCGCGAAGTGGCTGTGCAGCACGTGGCCGCCGAGATCCCAGGTGAAACCGTGTTCGTCGCGCACCGACGTGGCCATGCCGCCGACCTGATCACCGGCATCCACCACCAGATGGTCGACCCCGAGTTCGGTCAGCCGGACGGCAGCGCCCAAACCCGTCGGGCCGGCGCCGACAATGAGAAAGGTCGGCACAGGGTCAGAAATCGACGACCAGTCGGGCCGGTTCGAAGCCCTCGGCGAATGCCCGGCGGCACAGGAAGCCGTAGTGCTCAGCGGAACTGCGCACCCACGAGGCACTGACCTTCTCGCTGGCCTCGGCCTGCGACACGTGCGACATCAGGGCTTCGATCTTCTTGTCCAGCGAGTCAGAGATGTCGACGAACGCCGTCGGATTGAAACCGATGGCCGACGGCCCGCCGTACGTCATGATCGACGACACCCAGCGCGCCGCACCGAGGGTACACCGCGAGACCACCCGGTGGTCCTGGTGACTGTCGTTGGCCGTGTGGGTGTAAACGATTGTGGCAGAAGACTTTTCGATGGCGTCTTCGATCAGGTGGACGAGCTCGAACTCCTGCAGCGAAACGCGGCAGTCGCCGAAGCCCTGACCCCACAGCAGTTCGTGGACGCCGAGCACCTCCACCGCGCGGAGCTGTTCACGCACCCGCTCCTGCGAGTCGCCGGGCCCCTCCTCGCCGCGGGTCACCACCAACATCGTGACCCGGTCGCCGGCCGCGACATGCTTTGCCAGCGCACCCCCGCAGCCCAGTTCGATGTCATCGGGATGCGCGCCGACCGCCAGCACGGACTGTCTCGCCATCGCCCCCTCAATTCTGTTTGCTGCGTCAGGTGTCGAAGGCAGCATAACCCTAATTTAATGGGTAGGCCTTCTCCAGCAGGGAAAACACCGAACGAGGCGTCGATTCTAGCCAAATACACACGAAGTCGACGTCAAATTGCTACCAGATCATCGGCATGCACCGCGGGTCGGCGCAGCTCGACGGGCAGTTCGGGCGTGGACCGGCCGATGATGCCCGCGAGCTCGGAATCTTCGTAGGCCACGACGCCCCGCGCCACCGCGGTGCCGTCGGGACCGTGCAGCTCGACGACGTCGCCGCCGTGGAAGCGCCCGGCGACCGCGGTGATCCCGGCGGGCAGCAACGATTTTCTTTGCCCGACGACGGCCCGCACCGCACCGGCGTCCAGCGTCAGGGTCCCCGTCGTCTCGGCGGCGTAGCGCACCCAGAACCGCCGCGCCGACATGCGCTCGGGACGCGCCGCAAAGACCGTACCCACCGACGCGTCGGTCAGCGCGGCGGCAGCGTCGCTGGCGGCCGCCAGCAGGACCGGCACACCGGCATCGGCGGCCAGCAGCGCAGACGACAGCTTGGAGGCCATACCGCCCGTGCCCAGGTGACTGCCCCCGGTCGCCGATACGCCGTCGAGGTCACCCGACGCGGCGACCTCGGGAATGAAGCGCGCGTTGCCCTTGCGGGGGTCGGAGTCATACAGACCGTCGATGTCGCTCAGCAGGATCAGCGCGTCGGCCCCCACCAGCTGCGCCACCAGTGCCGACAGCCGGTCGTTGTCGCCGAACCGGATTTCGTTGGTGGCCACGGTGTCGTTCTCGTTGACGATCGCCACCGCGTGCAACGCCCGGAGCCGGTCCAGCGTGCGCTGCGCGTTGTTGTGCTGCGCGCGCTGGGCGATGTCGTGGGCGGTGAGCAGTACCTGCCCGACGGTCCGGTCATACCGGCCGAACGCCGCGCTCCACGAGTTGACCAGGGCCACCTGCCCCACGCTGGCCGCGGCCTGCTTGGTGGCCAGGTCCGTCGGGCGCCGGCTCAGGCCGAGCGGCTCGATCCCCGCGGCGATGGCGCCAGACGACACGATCACGACGTCCGATCCGGCCTTCATCCGCTTCTCGATGGCGTCGGCCAGCGTAGCCAGCCGGCCGGCGTCGAACATGCCGTTGGGCGAGGTCAGCGCC
Organism: Mycobacterium sp. SMC-18; assembly: GCF_045310895.1. NCBI lineage: Bacteria > Bacillati > Actinomycetota > Actinomycetes > Mycobacteriales > Mycobacteriaceae > Mycobacterium > Mycobacterium sp. SMC-18. Next base: position 54,195 of record NZ_JBJIAL010000021.1, on the reverse strand, counting down.
GTGGTGCCGATCTTGACGACGACGCTGCGTGCGGTGCGCACGGCCTCGCGATGCGCCGAGACCGTGCCGGAGCCCTGCGTCACAGGTCTTCCTCGGCATCCTCCGCTGACCGACGGCGCTCCTTACGGGCCGCCTTGCGTTCCGCGGCCCCGACGCGATCGGTCTGTTCCAGGCGAATGTCGGTGCCGCGACCGGACATCTGCATGTCGACACCCGCGGGCGTCTGCGGCTCCCAGTCGAACGTGACGTCGCCGATGGTCACCGCACAGCCCGCGCGGGCGCCCATCTTGAGCAGTTCGTCCTCGACGCCCAGGCGCGCCAGGCGGTCACCGAGATAGCCGACGGCCTCGTCGTTGTCGAAGGCCGTCTGGGCGATCCAGCGTTCCGGCCGGGTGCCGCGCACGATGAAGCCGCCCGAGCCGTCGGATTCGACGGTGAAGCCGGTCTCGTTGACCGCGACGGGCCGGATGATCGGCCGGCGCGGGGCCACGACCGGCTGCGCGGCACGGTATGCCGCGACCATGTCCCACAGGGCAAAGGTCAACGGGCGCAGGCCATCTCGGCTCACGGTCGAGATTTCGTAGACGGGCCAGCCGTACTTGGCCGCCACCTCGTCCTTCACGAAGTCGGCGAGTTCGCGGGCGTCGGGCACGTCGATCTTGTTGAGCAGCACCGCGCGGGGGCGCTCGGCCAGGTCACCCAGGGTCGAATCCCCTTGCAGCGTGGGCGTATACGCGGCCAGCTCGGCCTCGAGCGCCTCGATGTCGGAGATCGGGTCGCGGCCCGGCTCGAGGGTCGCGCAGTCGACCACATGCACCAGCACGGCGCAGCGCTCGATGTGCCGCAGGAAGTCCAGGCCCAGGCCACGGCCTTCCGAAGCACCGGGGATTAGGCCCGGGACGTCGGCGACGGTGAAGGTGTTGTCGCCCGCCGACACCACACCCAGGTTGGGCACGAGTGTGGTGAACGGGTAGTCCGCGATCTTCGGCTTGGCGGCCGAGATGGCCGACACCAGAGAGGATTTCCCGGCCGACGGGAAACCGACCAGGCCCACATCGGCGACCGTCTTGAGTTCGAGGGTGAGATCCCGGATCTCGCCCTTCTCCCCCAGCAGCGCGAAACCGGGCGCCTTGCGGGCCCGCGAGGCCAGCGCGGCGTTGCCCAGCCCACCGCGGCCACCCGCGGCGGCCTCGAAGCGGGTACCGGCGCCCACCAGGTCGGCCAGCATGCGGCCCTGCTCATCGAGCACGACGGTGCCGTCGGGCACGTGGACCTCGAGATCGGCGCCCGCGGCGCCGTCGCGGTTGCTGCCGGCGCCGGGCTTACCGGACGGCGCATCGACGTGCGGGCGGAAGTGGAAGTCCAGCAAGGTGTGCACCTGCGGGTCGACGACCAGGACGATGCTGCCGCCCTTGCCGCCGTTGCCCCCGTCCGGCCCACCGAGCGGCTTGAACTTCTCCCGGTGTACCGATGCACAGCCATTGCCGCCGTTACCGGCGCGTGCGTGGATCACCACACGGTCAACGAACCGGGGTGCCATCTGACGTCCTCTCCCTCAAGAAAAAGAAAAGCTGCCACGAGGCGAAACCTCGTGGCAGCTTCACACCTCGTGGGAAAAGGTTAAGCCTCGACCGGGACGATGTTGACCGTCTTGCGACCACGCTTGGAGCCGAAGAGCACCGAGCCGGCGGCCGTGGCGAACAGGGTGTCGTCGCCACCGCGACCGACGTTCACGCCCGGGTGGAAGTGAGTGCCGCGCTGACGGACGAGGATCTCGCCGGCCTTGACGACCTGGCCGCCGAAACGCTTGACGCCCAGTCGCTGGGCGGCTGAATCGCGACCGTTACGAGAGCTGGACGCGCCCTTTTTATGTGCCATGTCTGTTCGCTCCCTTACTTACTTGATGCCGGTGACCTTGACGACCGTCAGCTGCTGACGGTGGCCCTGGCGCTTGTGGTAGCCGGTCTTGTTCTTGAACTTGTGGATACGGATCTTCGGGCCCTTGGTGTGCTCGAGCACCTCACCGGTGACAGCGACCTTGGCCAGCGCGTCGGCACTGGTGGTGACCTTCGCACCCTCGACCACGAGAGCGACGGGCAGCGACACCGAGGCGCCCTGCTCAGCGTCGAGCTTCTCGATCTTGACCACGTCACCGACGGCAACCTTGTACTGCTTGCCACCAGTCTTGACGATTGCGTACGTGGCGTTATCGGCTGCCATCGTTGGTGTTCCTCTGTTCTTCGTTTCGTCTACTGCGGGGCGCGCGCCACCCGAAGGCTGCGAGCGCGGGTCTTAGGTTGGAGCGGCGCGGGCGTCCGCAGCTCTCCATGTCGCCGGTGTCGGCCAGGCGACAACTGGTCAAGGGTACGTGACCAGTTAATCGAGGGTCAAACCGCGTGGACCCTCACGGCATCAGCCATCGACACCTCCGACCGGCGGACCGGCGGGACGGGCCGCAGCGCGGCGCCGCTGCCGGACGACGGGAACCTGGGCGACGACCGGTTCAGCGGGCTGATCAGCCTCGTCCTCGTCGTCGTCGTCGTCCTCGTCGTCTTCGTCGTCGTCCTCATCCGAGTCGTCCTCGTCCGAGTCGTCGTCTTCGTCGGTGTCGTCGTCGAGGTCCAGCTCATCGCTGTCGTCGTCGCCGTCCTCGAAGTCCTCGTCGAGCTCGACTTCGAGCTCATCGTCTTCCGAGTCCTCGTCCTCTTCGACGTCCTCATCGGTGTCCAGCTCGGTCAGCACCTCGGTGGACTCGATGGCATCGCCGTCGGCCGCTTCGTCGGCCAGGCCCTCGGTGTCCTCGGTGGCGTCCTCGTCGTCGAGCTCGTCCTCGTGCTTGCCGTTCGCGGCCGCCATGGCCTTGAACATCGGGTGCTCGCCCTGCGGATGCGACGGCACCTTGGCCACCGGCGTCTCCTCGACGCGCGGCGCGGCCTTCTTGGCGCGCTTGCTGCGCCGGCCGCCACCACCGGCGCCGCCGGCGGCCTCGGCCTTCCGGCCGTTCGCCGACGCGGTGTCCACCGGATCGCCGTGCAGCATGATGCCGCGGCCCGCGCAGTGCGGACACGTCGTGGAGAACGCCTCGATCAGGCCGGTGCCGAGCCGCTTGCGGGTCAGCTGCACCAGTCCGAGGGAGGTGACCTCGGACACCTGGTGGCGGGTCCGGTCCCGGGCCAGCGCCTCGGTCAGGCGGCGCAGCACCAGGTCGCGGTTGGATTCGAGCACCATGTCGATGAAGTCGATGACGATGATGCCGCCGATGTCCCGCAGCCGCAGCTGACGGACGATCTCCTCGGCCGCTTCGAGGTTGTTGCGGGTGACCGTCTGCTCCAGGTTGCCGCCCGAACCGGTGAACTTGCCGGTGTTGACGTCGACGACGGTCATGGCTTCGGTGCGGTCGATCACCAGGGTGCCACCCGAGGGCAGCCAGACCTTGCGGTCCATCGCCTTGGCCAGCTGCTCGTCGATGCGGTACACGGAGAACACGTCCGGACCCGTGGGCCCGCCGGCGGGCTCGTACTGCGAGATGCGCGAAAGCAGTTCGGGCGCAACCGAGTTCACGTAGCCGTTGATGGTGTTCCAGGCCTCGTCACCCGACACCACGAGCTTGGAGAAGTCCTCGTTGAACAGGTCGCGGATGACCTTGACCAGGACGTCGGGCTCCTCGTACAGCGCCACGGCGGCGCCGGCGGCCTTGGCCTTGGTCTCCGCAGCCGTCGTCTCGATCTCGGTCCAGCGTTCCTGCAACCGGTTGACGTCCGCGCGGATGTCCTCTTCCTTCACGCCCTCGGACGCGGTGCGGATGATCACACCGGCGTCGGCGGGCACGACCTCCTTGAGGATTTCCTTCAGGCGCTGGCGCTCGGTGTCCGGCAGCTTGCGGCTGATGCCGGTCGACGACGCCCCCGGCACGTACACCAGGTAGCGCCCGGCCAGCGAAATCTGCGTGGTGAGGCGCGCGCCCTTGTGCCCGACCGGGTCCTTGCTGACCTGGACGACGACGTAGTCGCCGGGCTTGAGCGCCTGCTCGATCTTGCGGTTGTTGCCGCCGAGGCCGGCAGCCTCCCAGTTGACCTCGCCGGCGTAGAGCACACCGTTGCGGCCCCGGCCGATGTCGACGAACGCCGCCTCCATCGAGGGCAGCACGTTCTGCACGATGCCGAGGTAGATGTTGCCGACCAGGCTGGCCGACGCGGCGGACGTCACGAAGTGCTCGACCACCACGCCGTCTTCCAGCACGGCGATCTGGGTGTAGCGGGCACCTTCGTGCGGCGGCTCGGTGCGGATCTTGTCGCGCACCACCATCACGCGCTCGACGGCTTCGCGGCGGGCCAGGAACTCGGCCTCGCTCAGGATCGGCGGCCGGCGCCGGCCCGCGTCCCGGCCGTCACGACGGCGCTGACGCTTTGCCTCGAGCCGGGTCGACCCCGTGATGCCCTGGATTTCGTTGTTGTCCGACTTCGCCCGCGGCGCGCGCTCGTGGACGACGGTGTTGGGCGGATCGTCCGGCGAACCGGCCTCGCCATCGGCGTCGTCACCACCGGCAGCGCCGGACTTGCGGCGGCGACGGCGACGGCGACGACGGCTGGCACCGTCGGTCGCGTTGGCGTCGTCGTCACCGGCGTCATCGTCGGCCTCGCTGTCGGCGTCCTCGTCACCCTCGGCCGACGCGTCCTGCGTCTCGCCTTCGGCGTCACCGTCGGTCGCGTCGTCGCTGCTCTGTTCTCCCCGGCCGCGGCCACGACCACGGCGGCCACGACGGCGGCGCCGGTTGGCGGGCCGCTCGCCGTCTTCGTCGGTGCCGTCCTCGCCACCCTCGTCGGCGGCGTCGGCCGCATCGTCGGCGGTGTCGTCGTCGGCGAAGTCGTCGGGCTCGGCGGGCGGCCGGAATGTCACGGGCTGCGGCGCCACGAACAGCGGCAGGTAGTCGGCGGGCTCGGCAGCGGGCGCCGGGACCGTCTCGAGCAGCAGGCGGGACTCGGGCTCGTCTTCGTCGGGCTCCGCGGCACCGGCATCGGCCGCCTCGCGGGCGATCTCGACGGCGGCTTCGGCGACGTCGACGGCTTCGACGGCGACCTCGGCGGTCACTTCGGTGCTTTCGCTGACGACCTCGACCAGCACTTCGGCCGCCGGCTCGACGGTCGCGGCCGGTGCGGGGTCCTGCGTCGCCTCGCCACCGAGTCCCAGCAGGTCACGGACCCGCTCGGCCTCGGCGCGCGTCACCGTGGACGCCGGGTTGCGGGGCCTACCGTCGACCCCGGCGAGGGTCTCGGTGATCTTCTTGCTGGTCGTCCCGAGGATCCGGGCGAGCGAGAAAATCCGCAGGCGCTCGGGGAGCTCTATCGGCTCCGCTGCGCTGCTGGCGTCTTCGGATCGGGCTTCAAGTTGGGCATCGTCGGCCACGTATTCTCCTCAAGCCCCCGGGCGCGTCGTGCGACGCGGCCACGCGAGGGCTTCTTGTATTGGCTCGGGGAACTTCTCCCGAGATTGTTGTGGTCTCGCACCTAGCGGCCCACGGGGAGCCCTCGGTGCCTGGCTGAATGATGGCTGGACGGTCGGCGCCGCACCCGGATTACTCCGGGTGGTCGCGTCGTCTAAGTCTTCATCCGGGCGTCCGCTCCTGGTATGAAGCAGGTCACCCGTAGGCCAGTATCCCACATCGTCGGCCAATCTCCGACGAGGTGCCGCCGGTAGCTCAGCTACCGGCGGACCACAGTGTCAGTTAGCGGGAAACCACAGGGCGATTTCACGGGCCGCGGACTCCGGGGAATCCGAGCCGTGCACCAGGTTGTCCTGGGTGATCAGGGCCAGGTCACCACGGATGGTGCCGGTCGCGGCCTTCTCCACCGGGTCGGTGCCGCCGGCGATCTGCCGGAAGGCGGCGACGGCCCGCGGGCCCTCGACGATGGCGGCCACCACCGGGCCGGAGGTGATGAATTCCAGCAGGTCACCGAAGAAAGGCTTGCCCTCGTGCTCGGCGTAGTGCTTGGTCGCCAGCTCCACGCTGACGGTCTTCAGCTCCAGTGCAGCGAAGGTCAGGCCCTTGCGCTCGATCCGGCTGATGATTTCGCCGATCAGGTTGCGCTTGACGCCGTCGGGCTTGATCAAAACAAGGGTCTGCTCAGTCACGGCGGACAGCGTACTAGTCAGTAACCGAATCGAGCGATTCGGGCGCAGCTCACTGCTGACCGGGCAGCAGGCCGCGATCCTGGCGGCGCTTGACCTCGGACCGCAGGTACGCGATCAGGACCCAGACGAGCAGGAAGATGATGCCGACGATGCCGATGGTGACGTCGATGAACGCGCCGAGGATCAGCACGAACTGCATCCCGATGTTGACCCAGAGCGCCCACGACCGGCCCTGCATGCCCGACAACAGGCCCAGCACGACCGCCATGCCGATGAGGTAGCCGCTGCTGAGCGGCGTCAGGCCACCGTGGAACACCGACACCACCGGCAGCGCCAGCAGCACCACGATGACTTCCAGGATCAGGGTGCCGGCCATCACGCCGCGGAAGCTCTTCCAGGGGTCGGGCTGGTTCGGGGCGGTCATGCCGGGTCCTTTCCGAACAGGGTGCGGGCCGCGCCGGCCGTCACGACCGAACCGGTGATCACCATGCCCGCGCCGGAGAACCCGTCGGACGAGCCGTAGTCGTTGCCCGACTGCTCCACCAGCGCCGTCGCCGCCTCGATCGCGTCGGGCAGGTTCGGTGCGGTGACGACGCGTTCGGGGCCGAAGGTCTCCTCGGCCAGGGACGCCAGCGTCTCGGTGTCCATGGCGCGCGGCGACCCGTTGTGCGTCACCACCACCAGGTCGAACGCCGGCTCGAGCGCGGCCAGGATGCCGGTGACGTCCTTGTCGGCCATCACCGAGATGACGCCGACCAGGAACCGGAACTCGAACTCGGTCTGCAGCGCGTCGGCGAGCGCCGCGGCGCCGGCCGGGTTGTGCGCGGCGTCGATGAACACCGTTGGGGCGCTGCGCATCCGCTCCAGGCGACCGGGGGTGGTCACCGACGCGAAGCCCTGACGGACGGTGTCGACGTCGAGCTGACGGTCGGCACCGGCGCCGAAGAACGCCTCGACAGCGGCCAGCGCCAGGACGGCGTTGTGCGCCTGATGCTCGCCGTGCAGCGGCAGGAAGATGTCGGTGTAGACACCGCCGAGGCCCTGCAGTTCCAGCAGCTGCCCACCGACGGCGACCTGCCGGGCGCGCACGGCGAACTCGGAGTCCTCACGGGCCACGGCGGCGTCGGCCGTAACCGCCTGCGCCATCAGCACTTCCATGGCCTCGGGGACCTGGCGGGCGATCACCGCGACAGTGCTGGGATCGGTGCCGGCGGGCACCAGGTCGGGCTGCTGGCGGGCGATGATGCCGGCCTTCTCCCCCGCGATCGCGGCGATGGTGTCGCCGAGATAATCGGTGTGGTCCAGGCCGATCGGCGTGATGACGGCGACCGGCGCGTCGACGACGTTGGTGGCATCCCACCGTCCGCCCAGGCCGGTTTCGATGACCGCGACGTCCACGGGTGCGTCGGCGAACGCGGCGAACGCCATGGCGGTGAGCACCTCGAACTTGCTCATCTTGGGGCCGGGCTCACCCAGCTCACCCGCTTCCGACTGCCGGTCGACGATCTCGACGAACGGCTCGATCTCGGTGTACGTGGCGACGTATTGCGCTGGGCTGATGGGCTTTTCGTCGATCGCGATGCGTTCGGTGGCGGCCTGCAGGTGCGGGCTCGTCGTCCGGCCGGTGCGCCGCGAGAACGCCGTCAGCAGCGCGTCGATCATCCGGGTGACCGAGGTCTTGCCGTTGGTGCCGGCCACATGGATGCTCGGGTAGCCGCGCTGCGGCGAACCGAGCATCTCCAGCAGTGCCTCGATCCGGACGGTGCTCGGCTCGATCTTGGTCTCCGGCCACCGCTGGTCGAGCAGGTACTCGACCTGCAGCAGTTCGGCGATCTCGTCGGGTGTGGGGGTGCTCATGCGGACGGCAGGCCGGCCAGCCGGGTGTTGATCCGGTCGACCTCTTCCTGGGCGAGCTGCTGGCGGGCCCGGATCTTGGCGACCACATCCTCCGGCGCCTTCGCGAGGAACGCCTCGTTACCCAATTTGCCTGCGGTCTGGGCGAGTTCCTTCTGCGCGGCGGCCAGGTCCTTCTCCAGCCGGCGCCGCTCGGCGGCGACGTCGACGGTGCCCGAGGTGTCCACCTCGACGACGACGGTGCCCTTGGACAGCCGGACCTCCACCGCCGCCGAGGGATTGAAGCCGTCGGCCGGCTCGGTCAGCCAGGCCAGGGAGGTCACCGCGGCCACCTGGGCATCCAGGTCGGCCTCGCTGATGCCCACCAGGCGGGCGGGCACCTTCTGCCGGTCGTTGAGGCCCTGGTCACTACGGAACCGGCGAACCTCGGTGATGAGCTTCTGCATGTCGGTGATCCGCTGCGCGGAATCCTGATCGAGCGCGACACCGGAGGCCTGCGGCCATTCCGCGATGACCAGCGACTCGCCACCGGTCAGCGACTTCCACAGCGCCTCGGTGACGAACGGCATCACCGGGTGCAGCAGCTTGAGCAGCACGTCGAGCACCGCGGCCAGGACCGCCTTGGTGTGCTCGGCGCGCGAACCACCTTCGAACAGTTGGGCTTTCGCGAGCTCGAGGTACCAGTCACAGAACTCGTCCCACGCGAAGTGGTACAGCGCCTCGCAGGCCCGGCTGAATTCGTAGCGCTCGAGCGTGTTGTCCACCTCGGCCCGGACCTCTTCGAGACGGCCCAGAATCCAGCGGTCGGCGTCGGTGAGCTCAGCGGCTTCCGGCAGCGGAGCCGGCGCCGCACCGTTCATCATCGCGAAACGCGTTGCGTTGAACAGCTTGGTCGCGAAGTTGCGGGACGCGCGGGCGTGGTCCTCACCGATCGACAGGTCGCCACCGGGGCTGGCACCGCGGGCCAGGGTGAAGCGCAGCGCATCGGCGCCGAACGTCTCGACCCAGTCCAGCGGGTCGATGCCATTGCCCTTGGACTTGCTCATCTTCTGCCCGAACTGATCGCGGATCAGCCCGTGCAGGAAGACGTTCTCGAACGGCACCTTCGCGCCGCCCAGCACCGGATCGTCGGCGACGAAGGTGCCGAACATCATCATGCGGGCCACCCAGAAGAACAGGATGTCGTAGCCCGTGACCAGAACCGTTGTCGGATAGAACTTCTCGAGCTCCGGCGTCTTGTCGGGCCAGCCCATGGTCGAGAACGGCCAGAGCGCCGAGGAGAACCACGTGTCGAGCACGTCGGGGTCCTGCTCCCAGCCGGCCGGCGGCTCCTCGTCGGGGCCGACGCACACGGTCTCGCCGTCCGGGCCGTGCCAGATCGGGATGCGGTGTCCCCACCAGAGCTGACGGGAGATGCACCAGTCGTGCATGTCGTCGACCCAGGCGAACCAGCGGGGCTCCAGGCTGGTCGGGTGAATCACGGTGTCGCCGTTCCGGACTGCGTCACCGGCGGCCTTGGCCAGCGATTCGACCTTGACCCACCACTGCATCGACAGCCGCGGCTCGATGGCCTCGCCGCTGCGCTCCGAGTGCCCGACGCTGTGCAGGTACGGCCGCTTCTCGGCAACGATCCGCCCCTCGGCGGCCAGCTTCTCGCGCACCTTGACGCGGGCCTCGAACCGATCCATGCCGTCGAATTCGGTTCCGGTACCGGCGATGGCGCCCTTGGTGTCCATGATGGTCGGCATCGCCAGGTTGTGCCGCAGTCCGATCTCGAAGTCGTTCGGATCGTGGGCCGGCGTGACTTTGACTGCGCCCGTACCGAATTCGGGGTCGACGTGCTCGTCGGCCACGATGATGATGTCGCGGTCCAGGAAGGGGTGCGGCAGGGTCTTGCCGACCAGTGCGCGGTAGCGCTCGTCGTCGGGATGCACCGCGATGGCGGTGTCACCGAGCATCGTCTCCAGTCGCGTGGTGGCCACGACCAGGTGCGGCTCGGCGTCGTTCATCGAGCCGTAGCGGAACGAGACCAACTCGCCCTCGACGTCGTCGTACTTCACCTCGAGGTCGGAGATCGCGGTCTCCAGCACCGGCGACCAGTTCACCAGCCGCTCGGCGCGGTAGATCAGGCCGGCGTCGAACAGCCGCTTGAAAATGGTGCGGACGGCGCGCGACAGGCCCTCGTCCATGGTGAAGCGGTCCCGGCTCCAGTCGACGCCGTCGCCCAGGCGGCGCATCTGGCCGCCGATGGTGCCGCCGGACTCGCGCTTCCACTCCCAGACCTTCTCGACGAAGCCCTCGCGGCCGAAGTCCTCTTTGGTCTTGCCGTCGGCGGCGAGCTGCTTCTCGACCAGGGTCTGCGTGGCGATACCGGCGTGGTCCATGCCGGGCAGCCACAGCACCTCGTAACCCTGCATGCGCTTCCGCCGGGTGAGCGCGTCCATCAGGGTGTGGTCGAGCGCGTGGCCCATGTGCAGGCTGCCGGTGACATTCGGCGGCGGCAGCACGATGGAGTACGGCGGCTTGTCGCTGGTCGGGTCGGCGGTGAAGTACCCGGCGTCGACCCAGCCCTGGTACATGTCAGCTTCTACCGCGCTCGGATCCCACGTTTTGGGCAGGGCATCGGCCGCGTTCACGGTCGTGGGATCAGGCGTATCGCTGGCAGTCACCGGCCAATTCTAGGTAAACCCGGTGACCGGACGTAAAACTGCCCCTCGGGGCCTACTTCTTGTTGCCGAACAGCCCGCCCAGGACGCTGCCGAGCACGCCGCCGGCGCCCTGGTTGCCGCCACCGCCGAGGACGCTGCCCAGGATGCTGCCGAGCGGGTTGTCACCGGAGCTCGTATTGCCGCCGGCGTTGTTACCGCCCAGCGCGCCGCCGAGGATGTTGCCCAGCACGTCGCCGAGACCACCGCCACCGGACGCCGCGGGCGTGGACGCTGCGCCGCCGCCGGTGAGCTGCTTGCCGATGTAGGCCAGCACGATGGGCGCCAGGATCGGCAGCAGCTTCTGGATCAGCTCACTGTTACCCGCGCCACCGCCGGCCAGCGCCGACGCCACCTGGCCGCTGTCGTTGCCGCCGAAGATCTTCGCGACGGCGTCGGCGCCCTGGTCCTGGTTGACCTGGTCGACCGTCACGCCACCGTCGAGCAGCCCGCTCGCCGCGTGATCGGCGGCTTCGCTTTCGAGGCCGGCCGCGGTGTCGGGGTGGTCCTGCGCGGTCTGCTGTACACCGCCGAGCAGCAACGGCACCAGCTGTTGTACGGCGCTGTTCACCTCCCCTTCATCAGCGCCGAGCTTGGCCGCAATCTCTTGTGTCGGAATCTGATTGAGCAGTTCGTCAAGACCAGCCATGGCATGTTCCCCTCGTCACCGATGTGTGTGAAGCGCCTCGCCGCCGACACTAGCCGGGTCGGCGGCGAGGCACAGCACTTCGGCGCTTGCTGCGCGAATCAGCGCCCCAGCGCCTCGGTTTCGAACGTGACGCCGGCGGCCGGCAGCCGCGTCATCAACACATCGCCCATCGCCGCGGCCGGCGTCAGCACGCCCTTCAGATCCGACAGCCGGTCGCGGTCGAGGGCCAGCGCCAGCCCGCTCTCGCCCAGCAGCACCGCGGTCGCCTTGTAGCCCGGGTCACCCTGCTGCGCCATGACCGAGCGGTACCGGGCGCCGCTGGTGGTGCGGGTGTAGGTCTCGACGCGGTAGTAGCCCTTGTCCCGCGCCTGCTCGCTGGGGCCGGTCCCGGGCTTCGGCACGACACGGTCGATCAGGCCGCGGGGCAGCTTGTTGAAGAAGCGGCTGCCGAGGTTCATGACGGCCGCGTTGGCCGCGGTACCCAGCGCCGAGGCCACCGGCGCGATGGGCGACGACCCCAGGCTCATGTGCTCCGAGTACCGCAAGCGGCGCCCGTACTCCCAGCCCAGCAGTGCGTTGCTGCGCCGCACGATGCGGGTGTTGGCCACCGCCATGACGAAGGCACCGGTCCACGTGCCGGCGAGTTCGGGGGCGATGTCGCGGCCCCGGCGCCACGGGGTGTCGGTCTGGTGGCCGAGGTCGGGCTCCGCACCGCGATCGGTCGTCAGCGTGTACGGGTCCATCATGGTCCGGCGCAGTTCCTCGTCACCGGACGTCCGCGTGAACAGCTCGAGCATCGAGGCGACGGTGCCGCCGGATACCCCGCCGGAGAATCCGCGGAGCACGTAGTCGGTGTCGGTGAGCTCGCCGGCGCCGTCCGCCGCGGCGGCCTTGTACAGCGCGTAGACGGTGAGATCCGAAGGGATGGAATCGAATCCGCACGAGTGCACGATGCGCGCACCGGTGTCGGCGGCCTGCTTGTGGAACAGGTCGATGCTCTCGCGGATGAAGAGGCTCTCGCCGGTCAGGTCGGCGTAGTCGGTGCCGGCGGCGGCACACGCTGCCACGAGCGGCAGGCCGTATTTGAGGTACGGCCCGACCGTGGTGGCGACCACCTGGGTCCGCTCGGCCATGGCATCCAGGGTGTGCTGCGACGCGGCATCGGCCTGGATCAGGCCCCAGTTCTGCCCGGCCGCGCCGAGCGAGTCGCGGACCGCGGCCAGTTTGTCCATCGACCGGCCCGCCAGCGCTATCCGCGCCTGCCCTCCGTTCTCGGCCAGGTATTGGGCGGTCAACTTCCCGACGAAGCCGGTGGCGCCATAGAGGACGATGTCGAATTCGCGCTGCGGTGCGGTCATGCTGCCAACCTAACCGAGGGTCTCCGGCAGGTCGACGTGTTCTTTGCGCACGTGCTCGGACAGGAATGCCGTCACCACCTGGTACCAGATCTTGGCGTGCTGCGGCGCGGCGATCCAATGACCTTCGGACGGGTAATAGAGGTAGCGGTGCACAGTTTCACCGGTGTCGTCGGCCGGTAGCCCCGACCGGGTCACCAGGTCGTTCCACAACCGCAGTCCTTCGCCGATCGGGACGCGATAGTCCTTGTCGCCGTGGATCACCAGCATCGGCGTCCTGATGTTCTCGACATGGCGGTGCGGCGAATTGCGTTCGGCCATCTCGGGTGTCATCTCACGGGCCCACCAGTAGGCGCCGTCGGTCGTCGGCCCGAACTGATCGAGCGCCCACAGGCTGGCGTGCGTGACGATGGCGGCGAACCGGTCGGTGTGCCCGGCGATCCAGTTGGCCATGTAGCCACCGAACGAGCCGCCCATGGCGGCGATCCGGCCGGCGTCGATGCGCGGGTGCGCGCATGCCGCGTCGACGGCCGCCATCAGGTCGGTATACGGCGCGAAACCCCAAGCGCCCCAGCCACGTTGGATGAAGTCCTGACCGTAGCCGGTGGACAGCGCCGGGTCCGGCATCAGCACCGCGTAGCCGAGCGCGGTGAGCAGCCAGGGATTCCACCGCCAGTGCCAGGTGTTCCAGCTGCCCAGCGGCCCGCCGTGCACCCACAACAGCAGTGGCGCGGGCGCGTCGCCGGCCGGCAGTGTCAGCCAGGAACGAACGGGCGTGCCGTCGTCCGCGGTCGCCGTCAGCTCGACCAATTCGCCTGGCAGTTCGGGAAATTCGACGCCCGGCAGCACGGTGACGGATCCGTCGGCGTCTACGCGGACCGGATGCGGCGGCGTCAGGTAGCTGCTGCGCAGGGCATACAGCGCACCGCCGGCGACGGGCCGCACCTCGCCGTACGCGAAGTCGTCGTGCGTCAGCTGGGTAACGACGCCTCTCGACGGGTCGACGGCGAAGATCGGCGCCCGGCCGTTGTCGTCCGCGGTGACCAGCAGGTTCGACCCGTCGTGCGACCAGGTCACCGATGCCGGCCAGCGGTCCCAGTGCGCGGTGAGCTCCACCGGCTCGGCACCGAAGACCTGGCGGCACAGCGTGATCCGCGGCGCCTGCGCGGGTGTCGAGAGCGTCTCCCGCAGGTACGCGACGGTGGTGCCGTCGGGCGAGATCGCCGGGTGCCCCAGGTCGGCAGCCGGGTCGTCGGCGATCACGGTGCGCTCCCCCGTCGCGATGTCGATGCGGACCAGCACGCTGCGCAGCGCGGCCCCCGCAGCGGGGACCTGCCACGACGCGACGGCGAAGCTGCCGTCCGCACTGACCGCCACGGTGGCCTCGTTCAATGCCATCCCCGGCTGCAGCGTGATGTCATGGGCCGCACCCGATTCGACGCGGAGCAGGTGCGCGTGATCGGGACCCAGGTCGTGGTCCCAGTGCCGCACCGGGTACCCGGTGTGCAGAATTGCCGACACCTTCTTGTCCTTGCGGAGGGTGCGCAGCCGCTTGTCGTCCTCGGGCGTGCCGGCCGACGGGAGCATCGGCGCCGTCACCACGACGACGTCGGCCGCGCGGGCGGCGTGCACGCCCGTGACGCCGCCCGCCAGCTCCAGAAGTCGTTGTGCCTCACCGCCGTTGGCGGGCAGTTGCCACAGCGCCGCCGGCGGGTCGTCGTCGGTGTCGGTGGGACGGGCCGCGACGAACAGCAGGTCACCGGCCGCGGTGAAGGCCGGCTGGGACTCCCCCTTGGCTCCGTACGTCAGCCGGCGCGCCTCGCGCTGACCGTCGGGGTCGAGTTCCCAAGCCGCGGTGACGAATTCGGTGCCCTTGGCGTTCAGCTCGCTGATCATCGTGACGACGCGACGGCCGTCGGGTGAGACCGCGAGCCCGGACACCCGGGGCAGTGAGAAGTACGTATCCAGGTCGTCGAACGGTGTCAGGGCCATGCTCCGTTGTTAGCACATGACGGGGCGCCGCCTCGCGCGATCATTGCCTGGGGTGGCGGTCGAGGAAGTCGTCGATGAGGGCATTGACGGTGTCGGGCGCCTCATAGGCGGCCAGGTGGCCGATCCGATCCAGGACCACCAACTCCGAGCCCGGAATCGCCTCGGCCATCCGGCGCACCTCGGCGACGGGGAAGCTCGCGTCCTCGCGACCGGCCACCACCAGTGTCGGGACGGCGATGTGGCCGAACAGCGCGTGCTGGTCGGGACGCCTGACCACGATGCTCTCCACCGCGAAGCTGGCGGACCGGGCATCGTTGCGCTTGATCATCGTCACCAGCCCGGCGACCAGATCCGGCCGCCGCCGCCGCGTCGTCTTCCCGAGGAAGCGCGGCACGACCGTCGACCGCACGAAGAGTGGGCGCGCGGCCAGCCGGGTCATCCGGGCCGCGAGCGCGAGCTGCAGACGGTCCCAGCGAGGCCCCTCGGACGCCGTGCCGTTGAGCAGGACCGCACACCCGACCCGGTCGGGGAACGTCGCCGACATCGTGCCGCCGATCATGGCGCCCCACGAATTGCCGACGAGGTGCGCCCACGGCAGCCCCAGCGCGTCCAGGACGTCGATGTACGCCCTGGCGCTGTCCGCGAAGGTGAAGGCGCTGCGCAGCGGTTCGCTGCGCCCCTGCCCCGGCGGGTCGACCGCGATCGTGGTGTATCGGGCGGAGAGGTGCGCCACCTGAGCGTCGTACAGCGTGTGATCGGTCAGCAGGCTCGGCATCAGGAGAATCGGGGCACCGGAGCCGCTGACGTGGACCTGCAGGGTGCCGAGGCCGGTCGCGATGTCATGCGTCGCCATGTCCCCATAGTTTCATCAAGTGACGGATCATCCGTGGACGCCGGGGCAACGGCGGTGACGACGACAAAGGGCGCCGGACCTTGTGGTCCGGCGCCCTCTGCTTGTCTCGTCGGCGCGGTTGTGGCGCCCTGAGCCTTCGGGAATCAGCCCCGACGGCCGCAGACCGGCCAAGCGCCCATGCCCTGACGGGCGGCGACGTTCTCGGCGACTCGAATCTGCTCGTCCTTGCTGGCGGTGTGGGGCATGCCCGAACCACCGTTGGCACGCCAGGTGCCGAGGTTGAACTGCAGCCCGCCGTAGTAACCGTTGCCGGTGTTGATGGACCAGTTGCCACCAGACTCACAGGCTGCAACGGCGTCCCAGTTGTGGCCGCCGTCCGCATTCGCGGTACCGGTTCCGATGACCATCGGGGCCACAGCAACTGCCCCAGCAACGGCAACCAGTCCAAGCGTTGTGCGGATGTTCTTCACGTTGTTCCTCTCGCCGAGCGCGCGCCAAACATCGCCCGCGCATAGGCGGTGCGAACTGCTGCCTGCCGGGCAGGCGTTAGGGGGCTGAATCGTGTCGTCTCGGTCGGACACGACAGCGGGGGCGGTTTGATCGGTCCGGGCTCGAGGCCGGCGGACGCCACGGGCAACAGGCCATCTGCTCTGGTCCCACCGCGATCCCGCTCACACGCAGGTTCATGGTTTTTCAGTTGTTTGCTCTCTTGGAGCAGCACGAGGACCGTAGCAAGAATTCGCGCGGCAATGTCGAACCGGTCCCAGCCAGATAACAAGCAGATCACAGCCGAACCTGAGAGGAACATAAGCAGGTCACGCGATATATAAAGCACCCCTAACAAATCACGGTTCGGCAACATTTCGTGATAGAGGTCACCATGAAATTGTGGCGTGGCACACAGAATTCAATTCACACGAGTCACAGTCGTCGCAGGTCAGCGGCACATTTCGGCAGCGCCGCCGCTAAACATCCGGCGTGTCGCCCGGTGAAATCCAGTTGCGCCGGCGCCGCAGTTCGCTGCCGACGGACGCGTCAAACCCGGCGGGACTCGCTAGGGCCGCTCGACACCGCCGCCAATCAGCACTTTTCATGCGTCCGATGCGCACTGTTCGAGCAGCGTTAACCGACCACCTACGCTGGTGAACAACTAAACCTGTTGCACTGCAACAGGTTTCGAATTCGCGAATGCCCCAGGCGACGAATTGTTCGGAATTGCGACGATGAATTTCCGAATTGGGCGCAGAGCGCGGAAATCGCAGTTATTCGAATTCGTGGAACAGCGAGGAATTCAGGGATTCACAGCCGGGCGATGGACCTTTGCTGTGGGTCAGACGAAATCGTCCGGGCTGTTGACGTTGACCAGTGCCCGCTGCCGGTCCATCACCACGCGCTGGGTGTCGGAGGTGTCGACCAGGGCCCGCATGCTGCGCCGCCCGTGGGCCACCAGCTCGTCGGCCCGAGTGGCCAGTGCGGTCCGGTAGATGCCCGCCAGGTAGTGGTCCCGCCCGTCCCAGGGCAGCACCACGTCGGCGTCCACCCGGGCCGCGTGTTCGGCGAGCTCGTCGATCAGCTCGGCCGTCAGATACGGCATGTCGACGGCACATACGAACGCGCGCGGGTATCCGGCGTCGGCCGCGGCGCGCAAACCACGGGCGGTGGCCAGCAGCGGTCCGACCCCCGGGGTCGCGTCGCGCAGCACTTCCGCGTCCAGGTCAGGCAGCGCCTGGCCGCGGGCGGCGATGACGAACACCGCCTGGCAGCGGGACCGCAGCGTCGCCACCGTCTGCTCGACGAACGTGATCTCCCCCGCCGGCCCGCGGAACCGCACGGTGGCCTTGTCGCGCCCCATACGACGAGACGCCCCGCCGGCCAGTACAACTGCGGCCAGCGGGGCGTCTTCGTTCAAGGTGTCGTTACTCTTCGACGGTCCAGGTGTCCTTGCCACGCAGCAAGGATTGCAGAGCGGCGGTGTCGTGCGCCTTGGATTCCCGCGCAGAGGCGATCTGAGCCCGCGCTTCGTCGTCGTAGGTCGGGCGGTTCACCTGACGGAAGATGCCCATCACGGTGTGCTCGAGGTTCTGCTCCGACAGGCGCGACAGCGCGAAGGCGTACGCCGGGTCGTCGAGGTGAGCGTTGTGCACCACGATGTCCGACGGATCGACGTCGGCGGTCTTGCCGATCTCCAGTCCGTAGCCGGACTTGGTCACGCAGTACTCGTTCTCCGCGCCGAAGGTGATCGGCTGGCCGTGCTGCAGGTTGATCAGGCGCTCCTCGGCGCCTTCCTTGCGCAGCGCGTCGAACGAACCGTCGTTGAAGATCGGGCAGTCCTGCAGGATCTCGACGATGGCGGCACCGCGGTGCTGGGCCGCGGCCTTGAGCACCTCGGTCAGACCCTTGCGGTCGGAGTCCAGCGCGCGGCCGACGAACGTCGCCTCGGCACCCAGGGCCAGCGACACCGGGTTGAACGGCTGATCCAGCGAGCCCATCGGGGTCGACTTGGTGACCTTGCCGACCTCGGAGGTCGGCGAGTACTGACCCTTGGTCAGACCGTAGATCCGGTTGTTGAACAGCAGGATCGTGATGTTGATGTTGCGGCGCAGCGCGTGGATCAGGTGGTTACCACCGATCGACAGCGAGTCACCGTCACCGGTGACGACCCACACCGACAGGTCCGGGCGCGCCAGCGCCAGACCGGTGGCGATGGTCGGGGCACGACCGTGGATCGAGTGGAAGCCGTAGGTCTCCAGGTAATACGGGAACCGGCTCGAGCAGCCGATGCCGCTGACGAACGCGATGTTCTCGCGGCGCAGGCCCAGCTCCGGCAGGAAGTTGCGGATGGTGTTGAGGATGACGTAGTCACCGCAACCCGGGCACCAGCGCACCTCCTGGTCGCTGGTGAAGTCCTTGCCCTTCTGCGGCTGGTCCGTGGTCGGAACCAGGGCAGTCTTGCTGAGGGCTTCGGTCAGGCCCAGATCAGCACCGATCAGATCCGTCATGCGTTTGCTCCCACACCGGTTTCCACGGTGGCGGCTGCCAGCCGTGCGAACTTGGCCTTGTCAGTTTCCTTCTCGCGCAGCGATCCGTCCAGCGCCGCGCTGATGATGCCCTCGACCTCGTCGGCCAGGAACGCCATGCCCTCGACCTTGGTCACCGACTGGACGTCGACCAGGTACTTGCCGCGCAGCAGGAGCGCCAGCTGGCCGAGGTTCATCTCCGGCACGACGACCTTGTCGTACCTACGCAGCACCTCTTCGAGGTTCGCCGGGAACGGATTGAGGTGGCGCAGCTGCGCGTGGGCAACCTTGACGCCGTTGCGCCGGGCGCGGCGGCAGGCTTCGCCAATCGGGCCGTACGAGCTGCCCCAACCGAGCATCAGCAGCTCGGCTTCGCCGCTCGGGTCGTCGACCTCGAGGTCGGGCACCTTGATGCCGTCGATCTTGAGCTGGCGCAACCGGACCATGAGGTCGTGGTTCTTGGGCTCGTAGGAGATGTTGCCCGAGCCGTTGGCCGCCTCGAGACCACCGATGCGGTGCTCCAGACCCGCGGTACCGGGGATGGCGAACTGGCGGCCCAGCGTCTCGGGGTCACGCGCGTACGGCTGGAACGGCTCGCCCGCCTTGGCGAACGTGTGCTCGATGGCCGGGTAGCCGGCGATGTCCGGGATCCGCCACGGCTCCGAACCGTTGGCGATGGCGCCGTCGGACAGGATGATCACCGGCGTGTGGTAGGTGATGGCGATCCGCGCGGCCTCGACCGCGACGTCGAAGCAGTCCGACGGGGAGGCGGGCGCCAGCACCGCGACGGGCGATTCGCCGTTGCGGCCGTACAGCGCCTGCAGCAGGTCGGCCTGTTCGGTCTTGGTCGGCAGACCGGTGGACGGGCCACCGCGCTGCACGTCGATGACGATGAGCGGCAGCTCGGTCATCACCGCGAGGCCGATGGCCTCCGACTTCAGCGAGACACCGGGGCCCGACGTGCTGGTCACGCCGAGCGCGCCGCCGTACGAGGCACCGATGGCCGCGCCGATACCGGCGATCTCGTCCTCGGCCTGGAAGGTCAGGACATTGAAGTTCTTGTGCTTGGACAGCTCGTGCAGGATGTCGCTGGCCGGGGTGATCGGGTAGGTGCCGAGCACCACCTGGATGTCACCCAGCTGACCGGCGGCGACGATGCCGTACGCCATGGCCGTGTTGCCGGAGATCTGGCGGTATTCACCGGACTTGAGCTTGGCCGGGGCCACCTCGTAGGTGGTGCCGAAGGCCTCGGTGGTCTCGCCGTAGTTCCAGCCGGCCTTGAGCGCCAGCACGTTGGCCTCGGCGATCTCGGGCTTACGGGCGAACTTCTCACGGATGAAGGCCTCGCTGTGCTCCAGCTCGCGGCCGTACATCCAGGACAGCAGGCCGAGCCCGAACATGTTCTTGGCGCGCTGACCGTCCTTCTTGGTCGCGCCGATGGCCTCGACGGCGGCCAGGGTCAGCGTGGTCATCGCCACCGGGATGACGACGAACTCGGACAGCTCGTCGTTCTCGAGCGGGTTCTCCTCGTACCCGACCTTGGCCAGGTTGCGCTTGGTGAACTCGTCGGAGTTGGCGATGATCATGCCGCCGCGCGGCAGGTCGGCGACGTTGGCCTTGAGTGCGGCCGGGTTCATGGCGACCAGCACGTCGGGACGGTCACCGGCGGTGAGGATGTCGTAATCCGCGATCTGGATCTGGAACGACGACACACCGGGCAGAGTGCCCTGTGGTGCGCGGATCTCGGCGGGGTAATTCGGCTGCGTCGCAAGGTCATTGCCGAAGAGCGCGGCTTCCGAAGTGAACCGGTCACCGGTCAGCTGCATACCGTCGCCGGAGTCACCGGCGAAGCGGATGACGACCTTCTCGAGCTTCTGCCGCGAGGCTGCGCCACTCCCGGCGCCGGTGCCGTTGTCGTCGTCGTTGAGACCCACGACGCCTGCCTTTCACACTCTGTTTCGACCGTCCGTCGCACTGTTTCGGAGACGCCGCAGAACGGTGCTCACGATCGCCAGCCCGGCGCCCGCCAAAATTTTGATGTCACTGCTAGTACCGATTATTGCACTTCTCTTAGGGTGCACTCGCCAGGACGCGCCATTGCAGGCGGTGTGGCGGCCCCACAAATGCGCACGTCAAATCGATTGCGGCCGCTTGACACCTGTCAAAATGTGGCTTTCATCACGTTCCGGCAGGTGGAATTCCTAAGAACGCGGTTACCGATCGGTAGCGGTCCGCGCTAGCACTCGGCCGCATCGGAAACATCCGGCGGCACAAGCGATTAGGCGTCAGTCCGGTTGCCCGTCTGGACGGGTGTCCAGACGGCGGCCGTGCCACCGCAGGCGGAGCAACATCAGCTGCCGGTGTGCCTGGAACCCCAACGCCAGCGGGTCGGCCCAGGCGCGGCGACCCGGCGTACCACGTCCGGTATCGGTATCCATACGGCCATTGTCCAGAAGCTGGGCAACCGCGCACGTCACGCGACGGGACGCCGACATGTCGGTCCGGTGAAGATTTGCGGACACCGCTGGTCACGTCACAAGAAGCTCACGGCGACGGTGTCCATGAGCACATACGCGGCGATCGCGAAGACCAGGTAGGCGAACCAGCGCTGCAGTCGCCCGGTGTCGAGCCGGGTGCCCAGGTGGCCGGCGACCAGCGAACCGACGATCGCGGTACCGACGAACGCCGCGGTGACCGTCCAATCGATGCTGGTGCCGCTGAGGTGGGACAGCAGGCCCGCCAACGAGTTCGCGACGATGATGAGCAGCGAGGTACCGATCGCGATGGGCATCTCCACCCCGAGCATCAACACGAGCGCCGGAATGATCAGAAAGCCGCCGCCGACGCCGAAGAGTCCGGTGAGCAGCCCGACGAGGAAACCCGCAGGAATCGATCTGGAGGCACAGCGGCGCCAGTCGATGCCGGAATCACCGACTCTGCAGGCGGTACCGGTGCCGCCGTTGTCCTGCAGCATCCGGATTCCGGCGAGCACCATGACCGCGGCGAAGCCGACGAGGAGCACCGGCTGCGGCAGGTGGCGGCCGATGGCGCTGCCGATGAAGGTCGCCGGGATACCGGCCGCCGAGAAGACTGCGGCCAACCGCCATTGGACGTGGCCGGCCCGAATCTTCGGCAGCGCGCCCACCGCCGAGGCGATGCCGACGACCAATAGCGACATCGGAATCGCCTGCTCGATGCCGAGCCCCAGCACATAGACCAACGCCGGTACCGCCAGAATGGAACCTCCGCCGCCGAGCAGGCCGAGCAGGACGCCGATGACGGCGCCCAGGCCAAGGGCGAGAACGATATTCACGGAACGTCACTCTCCTCAAACGGAAACGGCGGGACGCGTCGCGCGCATGCGCGCGACGACATCTCGGTCAGTGCGTCTTGGCTGCGATCTGGGCACGCACATCGGCCATGTCGAGCGCCTTGACCCGGGTGATCAGATCCTCGAGCGCCGCGGCCGGCATCGCACCGGGCTGGCGGTACACGAGGATGCCGTCGCGGAACGCCATGATCGTTGGGACCGCCTGGATTTCGAGCGCCGCGGCAAGCTGCTGCTGCGCTTCGGTGTCGACCTTGGCGTGCACCACATCAGGGTGCGACTGCGCCGATCGGTCGAAAACCGGAGCGAATGCACGACACGGACCGCACCACGACGCCCAGAAATCGATGAGAACAATGGGATTGCCGGTGATGGTCGCCTCGAAGTCGGCGGCGGTCAGGGTTTTGGTGGTCATGACGAATTCCTTTCATGGTCGAGCAATTACCTTGCTAAGCAAGGCCTTTCAACATCAGATTCCAGTACATGAACGGCAGTCCGTACTTCTTCAGGTACCAGTACGCCCGGTGCGGGATGACCGGATCGAGCAGCGGGAACGACGGCTTCAGGTTGAAGTCGTAGTCGAATTCGGCGAGCAGCATCGCGTCCGACGACGTGACGATCGGGCACGACGAGTAGCCGTCGTACGACGCCCCCAGCGGACGGCCGGTCAAGAAGGAGTCGATGTTCTCGACCACCACCGGGGCCTGCTTGCGGATCGCGGCGCCGGTCTTCGAGTTCGGCGACGAACCGGCGTCACCGAGGCTGAAGACGTTGGGGTACCGCACGTGCTGCATGGTGTGCTTGTCGATGTCGACGTAGCCCATGGCGTCACCCGTCGACAGCGCGCTGCGTTTGATCCAGTCCGGTGCGGACTGCCGCGGCACGGCGTGCAGGACGTCGTACGGCAGCATGGCGTCGGTTCCGCCCTCCCCCACACTGGTGACGCCGACCTTGTGCGACGCCGCGTCGACCAGGGTCACCTCGGAGTTGGTGTGCAGGGTGATGTCGTAGTCGGCGATCACCTTGTCGAGACTGTCCGCGATCGCGGGAATCCCGAACGGCCGCGCGCCCGGCATGACCAGGTGGACGTCAATGTCCTTGAGCACGCCCTGTGACCGCCAGTAGTCGGAGGCCAGATACGCGATCTTCTGCGGAGCGCCGGCGCACTTGATGGCTCCGGAAGGCATGGTGAACACCGCGGTGCCCGAACGCAGGTTCCGGATGAAATCCCAGGTCCGGGGTGCGAGGTCGAAGCGATAGTTCGAGGAGACTCCGTCACGTCCCAGGGTCTCCGCCAGTCCCTCGGTGCGATCCCAATCGAGTTGGATGCCTGGACAGACGACGAGCGCGTCGTACTCGTAGGTGGTGCCGTCGGTACAGGTGACCGTGTTGGCATCGGGATCAAAAGCGCTCGCGGCCTTCCGGATCCACGTCACTCCCTTGGGCATCACCGAGGACTCGGCGCGTTCGGTGGCGGCAGCCCGGGCTTGTCCGCCGCCGACAAGGGTCCACAGCGGTTGGTAGTAATGCTTGTCCGAGGGTTCGATGACCGCGACGCCGGTGTAGCCCTTACGCCGCAGCCGGGCCGCGACCGTGATGCCGGCGGTGCCGCCGCCAACGATCACGATCTGGTG
Organism: Mycobacterium sp. SMC-18; assembly: GCF_045310895.1. Classification (NCBI taxonomy): domain Bacteria; kingdom Bacillati; phylum Actinomycetota; class Actinomycetes; order Mycobacteriales; family Mycobacteriaceae; genus Mycobacterium; species Mycobacterium sp. SMC-18. The sequence goes on along the minus strand of NZ_JBJIAL010000021.1, from coordinate 30,679 downwards.
TTTGGCAGTGATGGTCATAGCTGTGATGTCTCCTGTCTTCAGGCGTTCTCGACGGCTTGTGCCCAGGCGCCATACCCGCCCAAGATGTCGCTGACGTCGTCGAATCCGTTCCGCCGCAACAGACTTGCCGCGACCGACGAGCGGTAGCCGCCGGCGCAATAGACCACGGTCGGTTTGGCGGGGTCGAGCTCGCCGATCCGGGCGGGCAACTGGCCCACCGGGATGGCGACGGCGTTCGGGATGGTGCCGGCCGCGACCTCGCCGGGGTTGCGGACATCGACGATCTGCAGGTTCGGCAGCTCGGCGGCCCTTTCGCCAAATGCCTTGGTGGTCAACCTCGATGCCACCTGCACGTCATTCTGGTGCGCGACCAGCGCCGCGTACGGCTCTGCCACGTAGCCGATCACCCGGTCGAAGCCGATCCGGGCGAGCCGGTTCTTACCCTCGAGCTCCTCGCCGGGCTCGGTGAACAGCACGATATCGACGTCGGACGGCAGGACTGAGCCGGCGAACTCGGCGTAACGACCTTGCAGGCCGATGTTGACCGCGCCGCGCAGGTGACCCTGCGCGAATTCTTCGGGGCCACGGCCGTCCACGAGGACAGCGCCGGCGTCGATCGCCGCGCGAGCCTGCTCATAGGTCAGGGCCGACGGCATCTTGGTCTCGTCCAGCAGCTCGCGATCCTTGCGGTTGAGGATCGCGTCGTAGACGAAGTAACCCGGCGCGGGCGGCTGCCCTTCGGTGACGAGGTTCATGAACGTCGCCTTATCGGCGGCACGTAGTGCGTAGTTCGTCGCCTTCTGGTCGCCGATCGTCGACCACAGATCGGTCGACAGATTCTTGCCGCAAGCCGAGCCCGCGCCATGCGCCGGATACACCCGCGTCGCATCGGGCAGCGTCATCAGTTTGTTGTGCAGCGACTCATACAGCTTGTCCGCCAGTTCTTCTCGCGTGAAACCGATCGAGGCCAGCAGGTCGGGGCGACCGACATCACCGATGAACAGAGTGTCCCCGGTCATGACGCCGTAGGGCGTCTGGTCGTCGGCGTGCTCGTACACCACCACGCTCATCGACTCCGGGGTATGCCCGGGCGTGTGCCGGAACTCGAGCGTCACGTCGCCCAGCGAGTACCGCTCACCGTCGGCGACACCGACCGACTCGAACTCGGTCTCGGCGACAGCCGAGTAGACGATCTTCGCGCCGGTGGCCTCGGCGAGCTCGAGGTGACCGGAGAGGAAGTCTGCGTGAAAGTGGGTCTCGATGACCAATTCGATGGTCAGCCCAAGCTCCTTGGCATCGGCAAGGTACCCGGCCACATCGCGCTGCGGGTCCACAACGACTGCGCGGCCGGTGGTTTCGTCACCGATCAGGTAGGACGCGTGCGACAGACAGTCCAGGTAGTACTGCTGCAGGATCATCGTCGATCTTCTTTCTCCTCATTGGGTAGCACCACTCTGAGCTATACCCTCACGGGTATTCAATATACCCCCGGGGGTATCTTATTCCAACTTACGAAAATACGGGTGGGGGTATTTTTCGCGCTCTCCTGAAAGCTACCCCGACCCATATGCCCGGCCTAGAGACTTAGGTCCCGCACCGCTGCCTGCTGCCCGCGCTACCTCAGCGTTGCGGGTCACCGGCGCTGTACCGACCAGTGATAGGTGCCGCCTATCGGTGCATCTGAAATGCCGATCACCAACGCCGTCTCTCGGCCTGATCCGGCCGATTGTGAGGATTAGATTGGGAGAATGACCACTGTCAGCGACAACGACGTCGATGCCACCTACGACGAACACGACGTAGCGGTCACGGGGGCGAAGCACGAGGCCGCCGGCGTCAAGGCCGTGATGGTCAGCATGCGCCGCACCATCGAGCAGATGGGGCCGCTGCGCACCGCGGAAACGTTGACCAAGATCAACCAGCGGCACGGCTTCGACTGCCCGGGCTGCGCGTGGCCGGAGGAACACGGCGGACGCAAGCTGGCCGAGTTCTGCGAGAACGGCGCCAAAGCCGTCGCCGAGGAGGCGACGCGGCGCCGCGTCACCCCGGAATTCTTCGCCCGGCATTCGGTCGCCGAACTTGCCGAGAAGCCCGAATACTGGCTGTCCCAGCAGGGCCGCCTCACGCATCCGATGGTGCTGGCGCCCGGCGACAGCCATTACCGTCCGATCGACTGGGCCGACGCCTACCGACTGATCGCCGACGAGCTGAACGCCCTCGCCAGCCCCGACGAAGCGCTGTTCTACACCTCAGGCCGCACCAGCAACGAGGCCGCCTTCCTGTACCAACTGCTCGCGCGCAGTTTCGGCACCAACAACCTGCCGGACTGTTCCAACATGTGCCACGAGTCGTCGGGCACCGCGCTGGTCGAGTCGATCGGCATCGGCAAGGGCTCGGTCACCGTCGACGACGTCATCCACGCCGACTGCATCGTCATCGCCGGACAGAACCCGGGCACCAACCACCCGCGCATGCTGTCGGTGCTGGAGAAGGCAAAAGCACGCGGCGCCAAGATCATTGCGATCAACCCGCTGCCCGAGGCCGGACTGATGCGGTTCAAGGACCCGCAGAAGGTGCACGGCGTCGTCGGCCACGGGGTGCCCATCGCCGACGAGTTCGTACAGATCCGCATCGGCGGCGACATGGCGCTGTTCGCCGGCCTGGGCCGGCTCCTGCTGGAGGCCGAGGATCGGGCGCCCGGAACCGTGGTGGACCGCGATTTCGTCGACCGGCACTGCGCCGGCTTCGACGACTACGAATCCCGAACCCGTGCAGTCGATCTGGACATCGTCACCGCGGCCAGCGGCATCAGCCGCGACCAGTTGCAGCGGGTCGCCGACGCGTTGGTCCGCTCGGAGCGCACCATCATCTGCTGGGCGATGGGCCTGACCCAGCAGAAGCACGCCGTGGCCACCATCGGTGAGGCCACCAATCTGCTGCTCATGCGCGGCATGATCGGAAAGCCCGGGGCGGGCGTGTGTCCCGTGCGCGGCCACTCCAACGTGCAGGGCGACCGGACCATGGGCATCTGGGAGAAGATGCCCGAAGAGTTCCTGGCCGCGCTGGACGCCCGGTTCGGTATCACCTCCCCGCGCAAGCACGGTCACGACACCGTCGACGGAATCCGGGCCATGCGTGACGGGCACGCCAAGGTCTTCATCGGCATGGGCGGCAACTTCGTCTCGGCCACGCCCGACACCGACGTCACCGCCGCGGCGATGCGCAATTGCGCTCTGACGGTACAGATTTCGACGAAGCTCAACCGCAGCCACGTCATCCACGGCCGCACCGCACTGATCCTGCCCACCCTCGGCCGCACCGACAAAGACTTCCAGGCCGGAGGTAAACAGGTGGTGTCGGTGGAGGATTCGATGTCGATGGTGCATCTGTCGCGCGGTGGCCTGACCCCACCCAGTGACCAGGTGCGCAGCGAGGTCGCGATCGTCTGCCAGCTGGCCCGGACCCTGCTCGGGCCGGCGCACCCGGTGCCGTGGGAATCCTTCAACGCCGACTACGACGGCATCCGCGACGCCATCGCCGACGTGGTCCCCGGCTGCGCCGACTACAACACCCGGGTCCGCCGGCCGGACGGCTTCCAGCTGCCTCACCCGCCCCGGGATTCCCGCGAATTCCCCACGCACACAGGCAAAGCCAATTTCTCGATCGAGCCCCTCGAATGGGTGCCCGTGCCCGAGGGCCGGCTGGTGCTGCAGACCCTGCGCAGCCACGACCAGTACAACACCACCATCTACGGCCTGGACGACCGCTACCGCGGCGTCAAGGGCGGCCGGCGCGTGGTGTTCGTCAACCCGGCCGACATCGCGGCGCTCGGCCTGGCCGAGGGCAGCCGTGTCGACCTGGTCTCCGAGTTCGACGGCCAGGAGCGCCGTGCGAAAGACTTTCTGGTGGTGCCCTATTCGACGCCCGCGGGCAACGCCGCGGCCTACTACCCGGAGACCAACCCGTTGATCCCGTTGGACCACACTGCCCGGAAATCCAATACGCCGGTGTCCAAAGCCGTGGTGATCAGGCTGGAACCGTGGGTCGGGTAACCGCACGGCGCCGAGCCGAACACGTCACCGCCGGCGGCGCGGTCTCCCGCCCGGAGACCCTGGCTGTCGAAGAACCCCTGGAAATCCGGGTCAACGGCACTCCCCTCACCGTCACCATGCGGACGCCGGGCTCGGATGTCGAACTGGCCCAAGGGTTTCTGCTCACCGAGGGCGTCATCGCGCACCGCGACGACATCGCCCGCGTCGCCTACTGCCGCGGCGCCACCGAAGACGGCACCAACACCTACAACGTGCTCGACGTGATGTTGGCACCGCACGTCCCGCCGCCCTCGGTCGACGTGACGCGCAATTTCTACACCACCTCGTCGTGCGGCGTGTGCGGCAAGGCGTCGATCGACGCCGTCCGGACCGTCAGCCACTACTCCCCCGGCGACGACCCGACGACGGTCACCAACGCCACGCTGTCGGCCCTGCCCCAGCAGCTGCGGCAGGCCCAGAAGGTGTTCAACAGCACCGGCGGACTGCACGCCGCCGCGCTGTTCAGCGCCGACGGCGAGATGTTCGTCGCCCGCGAGGACATCGGCCGCCACAACGCGGTCGACAAGGTGATCGGCTGGGCGCTCGAGCAGGGCCGCGTTCCGCTGACCGGCACCGTCCTGCTGGTCAGCGGCCGGGCCTCGTTCGAACTGACGCAGAAGGCCGTCATGGCCGGCATCCCGGTGCTCGCCGCGGTGTCCGCACCGTCCTCGTTGGCAGTCGACCTGGCCAGCCAGGCCGGGCTCACCCTGGTGGCGTTCCTCCGCGGCGAGTCGATGAACGTCTACACCCGGCCGGACCGCATCGCCCGATAGCGGTGAAACGAAAAAGCCCCCGCCGCGGCGGGGGCTTTTCCATTGGAGAGAACTATGCGCTCTTGTCGCGACGCTCCGAGCGCGGGGCCTTGCGCGGCACGATGGTCGGCAGCACGTTGTCCTGCACGGTTTCCTTGGTGACGACCACCTTGGCGACGTCGTCGCGGCTCGGGATGTCGAACATCACGGGCTGCAGGACCTCTTCCATGATGGCGCGCAGGCCACGGGCACCGGTGCCGCGGTGAATGGCCTGGTCGGCGATGGCATCGAGGGCGTCGCCGGTGAACTCCAGCTCCACCCCGTCCATCTCGAAGAGCCGGACGTACTGCTTGACCAGGGCGTTCTTCGGCTTGGACAGGATCGACACCAGCGATTCCTTGTCCAGGTTGGTCACCGACGCCACGACCGGGAGACGGCCGATGAACTCGGGGATCAGGCCGAACTTGATCAGGTCTTCGGGCAGCACCTCGGCGAAGTGGTCCTGGGTGTCGATCTCGGCCTTGGAGTGCACCTCGGCGCCGAAGCCCAGACCGCGCTTGCCGACCCGGTCGGACACGATCTTCTCGAGGCCCGCGAACGCACCGGCCACGATGAACAGCACGTTGGTGGTGTCGATCTGGATGAATTCCTGGTGCGGGTGCTTGCGACCGCCCTGCGGCGGTACCGACGCCTGCGTCCCCTCGAGGATTTTCAGCAGGGCCTGCTGCACGCCCTCGCCGGACACGTCGCGGGTGATCGACGGGTTCTCGCTCTTGCGGGCGATCTTGTCGACCTCGTCGATGTAGATGATGCCGGTCTCGGCGCGCTTGACGTCGTAGTCGGCGGCCTGGATCAGCTTCAGCAGGATGTTCTCGACGTCCTCGCCGACGTAGCCGGCCTCGGTCAGCGCGGTCGCGTCGGCGATCGCGAACGGCACGTTGAGCATCTTGGCGAGGGTCTGCGCCAGGTAGGTCTTGCCGCAACCGGTCGGCCCGAGCATCAGGATGTTCGACTTCGCGAGCTCGACCGGCTCACCCCGGGAGTCGCGCGACTTCTCCTGCGCCTGGATGCGCTTGTAGTGGTTGTAGACGGCCACGGCCAGCGTCTTCTTGGCGTTGTCCTGACCGATGACGTAGCCCTCGAGGAAGTCCCGGATCTCCTGGGGCTTGGGCAGCTCGTCGAGCTTGACGTCGTCGGCGTCGGCCAGCTCCTCCTCGATGATCTCGTTGCAGAGATCGATGCACTCGTCGCAGATGTAGACGCCAGGTCCAGCAATCAGCTTCTTGACCTGCTTCTGGCTCTTTCCACAGAACGAGCACTTCAGCAGGTCACCGCCGTCTCCGATGCGCGCCATGGGGTGAGGCCCTACTTTCTCCGGTCGCCGTCAGTCGTTACACCAGATAGTGGGTTACTGCGGGTGTGATCCCGACGCTACCCGTTCGCTCCGTCGCGGTGCGACCGAAAGGGTCGAATCGCTCCGGTGGTATTTATCCGTGTGCAGGAGAACATAGCCCGATCGGTGGCTTGCCACCCCTCGGCGCGCTGACCGTGATTCTGGCGTGTCTTTCCGGCGCCGGGTGGCGTTGGCTCGGCAGGCCTCTGATCAGGGCTGTTCACCTATCCGCAACCCTACCGTGTGCACATCGAAGCTGCCGACGCATTTCGCGGCCAGCGCAAGCACCCGACCCGTGCGGGCTATCCCTGGAGCCGACCGCCCAGCTCGTCGACCGGCACCGCCACCGTGAGCGGGCCACCGTTGCCCGCAAGCTGGCTCTCGCCGAAAAAGAAGGTGACGGCGTCGTCGGTGAGCGCGAAGTTCCGGTACGAGGCGCGGTCCGGTTCGATCAGCGCCGCGTTGCGCGCCTTCAACGCGCTCTGCACCACCGGCGTCAGGATCGCCACCGGATCGGAGCCCGGGCCGAACAGCGAGTCGATGGTGACCGGTCCGCCGGCGCCGTACGTGAAGGTCCGGTACCGGATGTCGGGATGTCCTTCGTGGGCCAGGCCCGTCGGGTCGACGACCTTGAGCACCAGGCTCTGGCTCCGCGCCGAGCGGTACATCGTCGGCGTCACGGTCTCCTCATACCCCCGGCCGCGGCCGAACTTGTCCACCCAGCCGACGAAACCGTCGCGGTCCTGGGCCAGAAAATCCGCGACCGCCCGCTGGTCCGGATAGTCGACCGGGAAAGCGACGGTCCGTTCGTATCCGGTACCGACCTCATGGATCCGGCACATGCCGGTGGCGTCGGGTGTCCCGCCCAGGGCACCACACGCCTGCTGCGCCGACGCCGCCGGCGCGACGCTCAGGAACGTCACCACCGCGGCCAGGGCAAGAACCGAAATCCTCATGCCCACATGGTTCGCCGCAGCCCTTGGCAGATTCTTGGCGTGCCCTACCGGAGTTCGAGGGTGAATTCATGCGCGCCGATGCGGATACGGTCGCCGTCGAACAGGTTTGTGTTGGCCTCGATGCGCGTGCCCTGCACGTACACGCCGTTGGCCGAGCGCAGGTCCACCATCACCGGTCCGGTGCCCGCGTCGACGATGACGGCGTGGTGGCGGCTGACGTCTGCCGCGTCGAGCACGATGTCGTTGTCGGCCAGGCGACCGATGCGGGTCGCCATCGCGCGCAAGGCAAACCATTGCCCGGACGCGTCGCGCAGCCCCGCCCGGGATGCGGTCGACCGGGTCGAGCCGGACCGCAGCCGGCCGATGGTGTGCACCGCCGTCGCCTGCGCGGCGCCCTGTACGTCGAGTGGTTCCTGACGCAGAATGCGTTGCTGCAGGGCACTTATCGCCGAGCCGGGATCGATACCGAGGTCCTCGGCCAGGATGGACTTCACGCGGCGGAACGCGTCGAGCGCGTCCGCCTGTCGTCCGCAGCTGTAGTACGCGGTGATCAACTGCGCCCACAGGGGTTCGCGGTACGGGTGTTCGGCGACGAGGGTCTCCAGTGGGCCGATCACCAGAGCAGCCTGGCCACAGGCGATTTCGGCTTCCGCACGTGCGGTCTCCACGGAAATGCGCTCGTCGACCAGCGCGGCCGCGACGGCATCGACGAAGGCGAAGTCGGACAGGTCGCCGAGGACCGGACCCCGCCACTGCGCCAGAGCCGCCGACAGGTGTACCGCCGCGGACGGGAACTGACCGGCGGCCGCCGCCCGTACCCCGGCGACCTTCTCCTTCTCGAAGCGCCCCAGGTCGGTCGCGTCCTCCGGCACGTCGAGTCGATATCCGGGCGGGGCGGCGGCCAGGGTCTCCCGCGGCATTCCGGACTCCGCCAGGATCTTTCGGAGATTGGAGATGTAGGAGTGCAGCGCGGTGCGGGCGGCCGCGGCCGGTGACTGCTCCCATACCGCGTCGATCAACGCGTCCACCGACACCGGGCGGCCGCGGCTCAGCAGCAGCATCGCGAACACCGCGCGCTGCTTGGGTGCGCCCAGCGAGACGACGCGGTCGTCGACGGCCATCCGCAGCGTGCCCAGAACACCGAAATCGATTCCGGTCGGCCGCATGGGCCGAGGGTATCGGGTGCTATCGGCCGATGCGGGCTATTGCCAGTTCCGCGAACGTCTTCAGCGTTTCGCACCGCCACACGTAACTGCCCGTGACGCGATAGATCCGTTCGCCCGTCAACAGCACCGTGAGCGTCGTCGACGGCGGCGTGACATTCGGTTCGTACGTGCAGACCGCCTTGAGGCCCACGCCGTCGACCGCGGTGGCCCTGGGCCACTCGGCCACCTGGCGGAATGTCGTCGCGGCGTCCCACGGGAACGCATCGGCGAACCGGACGTCGGATTCCAGGCTCCGCCGCCCCAGTGGCTCGTCGAAAGCCCGGTAGACACAAGACAATTCGGGCAGTTGGGTCCGGATCGGTTCGGCCGTCGCCGGACCTTCGAGAAAGACCGCGGCTTCGTCGGGGTGCACCCAGCCGCAGGCCTCGGCGGTCAGCTGGTCGTCGGCGTGCGCGGCCGGCGACAGGGTGGCCGCGGCAGCGACGGCCACCAGCGCGGACGCGAACCGCCTCATGACCGGTAGCCCTCCGCGAATGTCATGGCGTCGACGACGCGGCCGTCGTTCACGGTGGGGCCGAGCAGCACCTTGGTGGCGTTGACGGCTGGGTCGTAGGCCATCAGCGCCGTCGACGGGCTGCAGCCGCTCGTCGACTTCAGGATCAACGAGTCGCCGGACGCCCCGACGACGTCGATGTTGTTGCCCGCGCCCGGCACCCGGACCCGTTCGGTATGCCCGTCGGCGGTCACGCGGGAGAGGAAGATGACGCCACAAGCACCGAGCGACTGCACGAAGGTGCCGCTGGGCAACTGCCAGGCGTCGATATCGCCGTAGTCGCCGTCGAATCCCGGTTCGTTCTTCGCGTTGTTGACGGCGGTGAGCGCGGTCGGCGCCGAGCCGTCGATCGGCACCTTCCACAGCTGGCTTCCGGCGGACTTCTGCGCCGTGCAACTGGCGACGAAATCCGTTGGTGCCAGCCACCGCGTCGTCCGGCAGACGGCGCCGGGCATCGGTACCGGCAGCACCCGCCCGACGGTGCCGTCATTGCCCATGAGCACGAAGCTGTTGTCCGTTCGCGGGGCCGCGTCGTTGCGCCGGTTGGCCGTCGACAGCACGAGCGTCGTGCCGTCGGGGGTTTCCAGGTAGTCGCCGCCGAATCGGCCGGCGCCGGCGAGGTTCTCGGTCGGGTAGGTCAGTTGCACGTTGCCGGCGAGGTCGACGCGCTGCAAGGTGCTCGGCTGGTCCTGGCTGCTGCTCGACAGCACGATCGCCTGGCCGTTCGGGCGGCTGAAACGGGCGGAGGCGCGCGTCGGGAAGGACGTCTGGTGGCCGGTGTGCAGATCGACCACGATGACGGTGTCGTCACCCATCGAGAACAGCGCCCGACCGCCGTCACCCGACCAGTCCAGCAGATGCGGCTTCCACCCCTTGTCGTTGGGCGCGAACGTCGTGATGGCGTACCGGTGCCCCGCCGGATCGATCAGGTACAGGGTGTCGGCGGCCTTCTCGGGCGGCGCCTCGTCGGGCGCGGGCCGCTCACCCGGACGGCGTGCGGCGACCGGATTCCAGGTGGCCAGGGTCCAGCCGTCACCGACCTGGTTCCACGGCACCTGCATCGCGGCATCGGGAGTCGGATTCGCCTGGGCCACTGGCAATCCGACCGTCAGGGACACGGCCAGGGCGGCCGAGGCCAGAGCGGCGGCGGTGCGGTGTGGGTGTCGACTCATGGCAGGTCCTGTTCGAATGGCCGGAATTCGTGGTCGTGTCACAGGGTGCGGTGGTCGTCTTGGTGAATTCTTGGCGCGCGCCGAGCGGCGGCCTTCGACATTCGACATAATGTTCCAGCTGCGTCAATTAGTCTTCTTGCCGGGGAGGACCACTCCCCGGCGATCAACGCACGCAATCGAATACGGGAAGGCCACCGCGCGATGAATCACCCCAGCCCCGCCACGACCGCCACCGCGCGCCGACGGCTCCAATGCCTGCCGCTGGCGGGCGTCGTCGCGGCCGCCTGCGTCCTGACACCGAACGGGCAGCTCGCCATCCAGTCGCACGCCGCGCCCATCAGCGCCCCGCGCCTGGATAGTCGCGCGGTCCAGTTCGCGGCGTTCGTCCAGGAGATGACAACCCGCGAGGAGGAGTTGCGCGAGCAGATCACGGCCGCCGCGGCGACGGACACGTTCGCGGGGCCGGTGCCCTGGCCGCCACCGACCCTCTGGCCACTGCCGGCGGTCTCGTCGTCGACGTGATCAAAGCCCTCGGGGTGGCCGTGGTCGAGGCGGCCAAGAGCACCGCGGTATCCGTGATCTCCATACCGCTGGTGATGCTGAATCGCGCGGCCACCGATCCCTTCTACCTCCCGTGGTTACCGATCGCGTTGGTGTCGTATGCGTTCACCCTCCCGTTCCAGGTGGTGGGAACGTTCGCATACGACTTGGTCGCGAACCTGACTCAGGTGGTGACGGCGCTGGTCCCGGCTGCCGCCGCCCCGGCAGCGGCAACCGCGAGCCCGGAGTCCGCCGCCGCGACCCCGTCCCCGACCGCGGCCAACCCGGTCCAGCAGGCCATCGAAACCGTCAAGACGCGGGTGACCGATGCGGCCGGTGCCGCCGGCTCGACGTTGGCGGCAGTGCCGTCTGCGCTGACATCCGGACTGCAGCTGCCGTCGGCACTCGCTCCGCTCGCGCCCATCGCCGGCGCGGCGTTCGCGGCGCTGTCACCGGCCATCGCCGTCGCGAACTTCATCTCGGTCCTGGTGACGGGCAAGGCGCTGCCGTTCAAAGTGGTGAAGCCGGAGCTGCCGTCCACCGTGTCGGTGGCGTCGACCACGCCGCGCGCGACCGCCGCGACGGACAAGTCGTCGGAGCCGGACTCCCCCGCGACCGGTAACGCCGGCACGAACGACGCCGCCGCCGCCGAGAAGCCGTCCACCCAGACCGAGAAGAAGCCCACCAAGTCCGTCAGCAAGTCGCGTACCAAGCGGACTTCTCCGACGCCGACCGCAAGCACCCCGTCGACGCCGGCCAAGACGACGGACGGGACCGACGATTCGTCCACCAAGCCCGGTGGCGATCCGGCGCCGGCCACCAAGCCGGAAAAGCCCGACACCAAGCCGGACACCAAGCCGGAGAAGTCCGAGTCCGGCACCGACAATTCGTCGTCAGCGCAACACGATTCGACGAAGGGCAAGAAGGCGACCGACAAGAAGGCCAAGGACAAGAAGGCCGCCAAGGGCGGCGCGTCGTCCGGCGGCGCGAAGACTGCCGCAGCCAAGGGCTGAACAAACGTCAGCGGCCGCCAGCCTGAACAGGCTGGCGGCCGCTGTACGTTGTGGGACTCAGGCCTTCTGGGCCGAGAGCTTGCGGTACTCCAGGACCGTGTCGATGATCCCGTAGTCCTTGGCGCCGGTCGCGGTGAGGATCTTGTCGCGGTCGGTGTCCTTGCGGATGGTCGCGGCATCCTTGCCGGTGTGCCGCGCCAGCGTCTCCTCCATGAGGGTGCGCATGCGCTCGATCTCGGCGGCCTGGATTTCCAGGTCGGAGAACTGCCCCTGGATGACGCCACCGAGCGACGGCTGGTGGATCAGCACACGGGCGTTCGGCAGGGCCATGCGCTTGCCCGGCGTACCGGCGGCCAGCAGCACCGCAGCGGCCGAGGCGGCCTGACCGAGGCAGACCGTCTGGATGTCGGCGCGGACGTACTGCATGGTGTCGTAGATCGCCATCAGCGAGGTGAACGAGCCACCCGGCGAGTTGATGTACATCGTGATGTCGCGATCGGGGTCCTGCGACTCGAGCACCAGCAGCTGGGCCATCACGTCGTTGGCGGACACGTCGTCGACCTGGGCACCCAGGAAGATGATGCGCTCGTCGAACAGCTTGGCGTAGGGGTCGACGATGCGCTCACCGAGGTGGGTGCGCTCGCTGAACTGCGGCAGGATGTAGCGGGCCTGCGGAGCCAGCTCCGGGTTCAGATGCTTGGAGATCACTTCGAGGCTCCCTTGCCGCCGTTGAGGTTTGCACGGGTGATGATGTGGTCGACGAAGCCGTATTCCAGCGCTTCCTGCGCGGTGAACCAGCGGTCGCGGTCGGAGTCGGCCTCGATCTGCTCGATGCTCTTGCCCGTGAATTGGGCGTTGAGCCGGAACATTTCCTTCTTGATGACGTGGAACTGCTCGGCCTGGATGGCGATGTCCGCTGCGCTACCGGTGACGCCACCGAGCGGCTGGTGCATCAGGACGCGCGCGTGCGGCAGCGCATGTCGCTTGCCCTTGGTACCGGCGGCCAGCAGGAACTCGCCCATCGACGCCGCCATACCCATCGCGTAGGTGGCGATGTCGCACTCCGACAACTCCATGGTGTCGAAGATCGCCATGCCGGCGCTGATCGAGCCACCCGGCGAGTTGATGTACATGTGGATGTCTTTGGACGGGTCTTCGGCCGTCAGCAGCAGAATCTGCGCGCACAGCCGGTTGGCGATGTCGTCGTCGACCTGCGACCCCAGGAAGATGATGCGCTCGGCAAGCAAACGCTCATAGACCGAGTCCGTGAGGTTGAGCCCCGGTGCGCTTGAACGCATGTCAGTCACGACTGGATACCTGCTTTCTCGAGTTCGTCCACACGACATTAACCAACGGCCGACGGCCGCGAGTCCCCGACGCGGTCTAGTTCGCTCACAGCGTCACAGTCGCCGGAGAGCGGACGGTGCCGCAGGCATCACTGAAGACACCTGCGGCACCTGTACCACGATCGGGGTTCGAGGAATTAATCCTCGTCCTTCGCCTTCTTGGCCTTCTTCTCTTTGGCCGGCTTCTCGTCCTTGGCCTCGGCCTTCGCCTTCTTGGCCTTGGCGGGCTTCTCGTCCTCGACGGCCTCGGGCTCGTCGGCGGCGGGAGCCTCGGCCTCGTCGGCAGCCTCGGCGACCTCGGCCTCGGCGTCGCCGGCCGGGCCGAAGAACTCCGCGGTGTCGACGGTGTTGCCGTCGGTGTCGGTGACGGTCGCACCGGAGACCACAGCGGCGATCGTCATGCCGCGACGGATGTCGGCGAACATGGACGGCAGCTGGTTGTTCTGCTGCAGGATCTGGATCAGCTGCTGCGGCTCGATGCCGTACTGGCGGGCCATCAGGGCGATGCGCTCCATCAGGTCACCCTGGCCGACCTTGACGTCCAGCTCGTCGGCGATGGCGTCCATCAGCAGCTGGGTCTTGACGGCCTTCTCGGCGTTGGTGCGGGTGTCCGCGTCGAACTCTTCGCGGCTGCTGCCCTGCTCCTTGAGCTGCTCCTCGAACTTGGCCTCGTCGTGGTCGAGTCCGTGGATCGCGTTGTGGACGGTCTCGTCGACGGTCGCCTGGACGATGGCCTCGGGCAGCGGCACCTCGATCTGCTCCAGCAGGGTCTCGACGGCCTTGTCGCGGATCTGCTCGGCCTGGCCGATCTGCTTCACCCGGCGCACCTGGGCGACCAGGCTCTCCTTGAGCTCTTCGATGGTGTCGAACTCGCTGGCCAGCTGGGCGAAGTCGTCGTCGGGCTCCGGCAGCTCGCGCTCCTTGACCGACTTGACGGTGACGGTGACCTGGGCTTCCTTACCGGCGTGCTCGCCGGCGGCCAGCGTGGTCGGGAATTCCTTGGACTCGCCGGCCTTCAGGCCGATGATGGCCTCGTCGAGACCCTCGATCAGCTGACCGGAGCCGATCTGGTGCGACAGGCCCTCGGTCTTGGCCTCCGGCACGTCCTCACCGTCGACGGTGGCCGACAGGTCGAGCGAGACGAAGTCGCCGTCGGCGGCCGCGCGGTCGACACCGGTCAGGGTGCCGAAGCGGGCGCGCAGGTTCTGCAGTTCGGCGTCGACCTCGTCGTCGTTGACGACGATCGGGTCGACGGTGATCGTGAGGGCCTTCAGGTCCGGGAGGGTGATCTCCGGGCGGACATCGACCTCGGCGGTGAAGACGAGCTCGTCGTTGTCCTCGAGCTTGGTGATGTCGATCTCGGGCTGGCCCAGCGGCTTGACGTCCTGGGCGGTGACGGCCTCGCCGTAGCGGGCCGGGATGGCGCTGTTGACGACCTGCTCCAGGACCGCGCCGCGGCCGATGCGGGCCTCGAGCAGCTTGGCCGGGGCCTTGCCGGGACGGAAGCCGGGCAGGCGGACCTGCTTGGCCAGCTCCTTGTAGGCCTGGTCGAACTCGGGTTGAAGCTCGGTGAAGGGCACCTCCACGTTGATGCGAACCCGGGTGGGGCTCAACTGCTCCACGGTGCTCTTCACAGCGTTACTCCTTGTTTTTTGATACTTGCCATCAGTCGGTGGTCGGGGTGACAGGATTTGAACCTGCGGCCTTCCGCTCCCAAAGCGGATGCGCTACCAAGCTGCGCTACACCCCGTGCCTCGTCGCGGTCGCATTACCGCGGTCGAGATACTACGTCCTAGACACGCGACACCATCAATTGGATTGGCGGCCGCTGTCCCGGTACTGTCTGCCGGTACTGTGATCGCAGCAGTGCACGCGGGCGTAGCTCAATGGTAGAGCCCTAGTCTTCCAAACTAGCTACGCGGGTTCGATTCCCGTCGCCCGCTCCAGAGGACCGGCCTGACCAGGCCGGTCCTTTTGATTTGGGGCCCGTTTTCTGACGCCGCGCCCCGTGCCCGGACCGCGCCGCCGGGCGGCGGCGCGACAGCGGTGCGCCTGCCGAAAAATGACTTTGCCCGGTAGCGCCTGATATTTATTGACCGAGCGACCAATATATTGCGTCCACACGTGCGGCGATTCCGCCGAATTCTGGGAGTTTCCTGCCAATTCGATGCAAATTGCCGCAATATCGACCGGCACCTGATTTTCCCCTAAAAGCTGCAGCTCAAAGACTTTTTATGGAGGAAATTCAGGACACACTGGCAAATAGTTTTGCCATCCGAGTCGAGACTCGACAGCGGCGGCGGTATAAATGCCCGATGACCGCGTCGATCATCTCTTCGTACCGCCGGAACCGGCGGCCCGTCGACGTGGGTTCAGAGGTTGCTGAGGGCACGTGGCGGGACCCGAAGAGATACCTGTGGCTACTGGTTCCGTCCGCCCCCGGCGCGGTGACGCTGTCCTGGCTCCTGGTGTGGACCACGCGGCTGCACTTCTTCTGGTGGACCGCGCTCTTCGTGATCCTGGTGGCGGGGCCCACCGCCGATCATCTGCTGGGGCGGGAGAAGGGCGATCGTGCGCCCGACCGCATCCTGGCCGAGCTGCAGCAGGACAAGTTCTACCGGTTCGCCACCCACATGTTCCTGCCCACGCAGTACCTCGCTCTGGCTTTCGGCTGCTGGGTGTGGGCCGGCGGCGGGTGGGTCACGTTGACGTTCAGCGACAAGCTGGGGCTGATGGTGGCGGTCGGCCTGTCCGGCGGCATCGCCAACAACGCGGCCCACGAACTGGGCCACCGGCGCGACCGCGCCGAACGGTGGCTGAGCAAGCTGGCGCTCGCCCAGAGTTGGTACGGCCAGTTCTACGTCGAACACAACCGCGGACACCACGTCCGCGTCGCGACGCCGGAGGACCCGGCCAGTGCCCGCTTCGGCGAGAACGTGTACTTCTTCGTCGTGCGCTCGGTCGTCGGCAGCACCCGCTCGGCGTGGCGAATCGAGGCCAAACGTCTTGGCCGCCAAGGCCATTCACGCTGGAGCCTACGCAACGACGTGCTCAACGCATGGTTGTTGAGCCTCATCCTGTTCGCCGGGCTGGCCCTGTGGTTCCGGCCCGTGGTGCTGCCGTGGCTGTTCGGCCAGGCGCTCATCGGCATCTTCCTGCTCGAGGCCATGAACTACCTGTCGCACTACGGACTGCGCCGACAGAAACTGCCGTCGGGTCGCTACGAGCGGCTGCGCCCGTCGCACAGCTGGAACAGCAACACCGTGATCATGAACGTGTTCCTGCTGCATCTGCAGCGGCACTCCGACCACCACATCGACCCGTCACATCGCTACCAGGTGATCCGGCACGCCGAGGATGCGCCGCAGCTGCCGAGCAACTACACCGCGATGCTGGTCCTCAGCCTCGTTCCGGCGTTGTGGCGCCGCGTGATGGATCCGCGCGTCCTTGCCCTCTACGACGGCGATGTCCGGCGCACCGCACTGAGCCCGCGGCAGCTGCAGCGGTTGGCGCTCGACGGCAGCTAGCGCTGCCGGCCGTGCCCCTCGAACAGGTTCCACGACTGGCTCCCCCGCACCACGTGCAGGTAGTACGCGTAGTTCGCGGTCGACATACCGATGGCGGCAAGACCGAATCCGATGGCACGGGCGAGGGAATCCGACACGTTGAGGACGACGAGCACCACCTCCACCGCGACGAAGATCCCGAGCAGCGTCAGCCCCTTGCGCCACATGCCCTTGACGAAGAAGTAGATGGGGCCGAACAGGAAAGCCAGGATGTTCGAGGTTAGCTTCACCCGCTCCAGGAACGTCAGGGCCTTGTAGGCGGCCTTGGACTCCGGCGTCGAGTTCGGCAGACCGTAGGCGTTGAAGAAGTCGAACCGCTTCTGCCACGACGGGGACACCGTGACGCTGGGAAGTTGCTGTGACACTTCACCAACATTAACGGCCGTGCAGTTTTGTTTGTGCGCTCGGGTCTCCCCGCGCGCCTAGCTGCTACCCGGAATCGGCCGCGCCACGCCGTTGGTCGTGCGAATGACGTTGAACTGCGGCGGATTGGCCGGGGCGGGGGCTTCCGAGCTCGCCGTCGCGGTCGCGGTCGCCGACGGTGACGGGGCGGGCGGAGGCGCCGGGGCCGGTGCGCTGGCCGGCGGCGTGTACTGGCGGGCGGGCGGCGTGTAGGTCGTCGGGGCCTGGGTCGTCGCCGTCGAGGGACGGGTCGGTGGCGCGGGCGCGGGGGTCGTGGGCGCGGTCGTCGTCGGCGTGGGGGCCGGTGCAGGCGCAGGTGCCGGGGCCGGTGTGGTGGTCGTCGAGGCCGACGATGTGGCGGCGGGAGCCGACGTGGTCGAGCTGGTGGGGGTGGCCGGGGGCTCAGGCGCTGGCGGGGGGATCTTGAATCCGGCGAGCGATCCGATCCCCAACAGGATCAACAAGATGAGGACAGCACCGCCCCCGATTATCAGCACCTTGCCGGTGTCGGTGGTGAACCAGCCCGTCGGTGCCGATGCGGTGTGAGCGTTTGCCACCGGTTCGGTCTCTGCGTCTGCCATAAGTCGATCTCCTCCCAGCAGGGTGCCGGGAGCGTATCCCGTAAATCAGCAGGTCGCGACTCATAGTGAAGCCATTTTCCCAGGTCGGTGGCGTGTTCACAGGAACGTAACGTGCGCGCCTCGCACCGCGCCGACCCATATGCCCCAGCAATTTGCCAGCGTTTACGCAGTAGACGTTTATCCGGCGACCCGGTACACCGTCACCGGCCGGGTGTGCGCGGGCCGGCTGCCGTCCGGGGTGAACAGCGGCGCCCGTTCCAGCCGGCGCCGCATCGCCGCCAACGGAATCGGCTCGGCTCCCGTGCCGCCGGACAGGTGGAACAGCAGCTCGGTCAGCTCGCAGACCTCACCGGCCGTGCAGCCGGCGCCGAACATCGCCGCGACGGTCGCGGGGTCCGACAACAGTCGCTGCGACACCGTCGCCGCGGTGTCCCTGATCATCGCGTTGTGCCCGAAGGGCAGCGGCGGCACGGGTTCGCCGGTGCGCACCACGAGAACGTCGTCGCCGCCGGGTTGCGCGCGCATCACGTTCACCAGTGACACGGTGTGGCCACGCTCGTCGCGCTGCGGGTCGGACACGACGAGGGCCACCGTCGGCGGTCCCTCGATCGGCTCGGCGCCGGCCCGGTCCCGCAGCGCGCGGTGCGCCGCCGCCGCGACCGTCTCGCCGTTGGCCGCATCGAGCACCACACCGGGCAGCGCCCAGTCACCCTGATGAGGTTGACGCTGCCGACGCGCGAGGATGAGCCCCGGCTCGTCGCCGGGGCTCACCGCGAAAACGTCGACGCTCAGCCAGGTGGCCGGCGACTCAGCCATGACGGGCGTCCTCCTCGCCGGCGGCGTATGCCGCCCACTCACGTCGCACGGTAGCGCGCACCTCCGCGAAGGTCACCGGGTTGACGACGACGCCGTCCTCGAACACCGTCCGCATGGCGTCCGTCGTCTCGACGAGACCGGCCGCGCCCTGCACCAACGTCAGGCGCCCCCGCTCGTCGCGGATCACGGCCAACCGGCCCCGTGCGCTGCGCTTGCCCGGGTCGGTGACCGGCGCCTTGGCGATGTCCCGGCCGCGACCGTCGATCTGCACCCAGGTGGCCTTCATCGCGATGGAGAACGTGTCCCGCGTGACGTATTGGTATGTGTACGAACCGAATCCGAGTACCGGCGTGGTGGACACGTAGCCCTGGGCCGCCAGGTTGGCGGTGATGGCGTCGGCCCGGTCGTGGGTGATCGAGTCGCCGTAGATGACGCCGATGTGCGGATCCAGTTCCCGGTAGCCGGCCGCGTTGACGGTGCCGCCGAACACCTCCCACAGCAGGTTCACCACGCCCTTGTTGGCAGGGCTGCCGGCCGGGGCCTGCGGGTCGCCGCACAGGATGCGTTCGGGGTCACCGCTGTCCGGGCGGATCACCACCTTGCCGTCGCGCGCGATGATCGTGTCTTTCAGCGTGGGCAGGATTCCGGTGCAGACGTGCCACAGGTCCCAGGTGTCGCTGACGATCGACACGATGCCGGTCGGATACAGGTCCAGCAGCCGCGCGAACGTGGCGACTTCGTCGTCCCGGGCGCCCGCGCACATGACGCTGTGCTCGGTGGCCGGCACGCTGCCGCCGATCACGGTGCCCTCGGGCGAGCCCGGGTAGTTCCGGTCGATCCAGCCCAGTGCGGGCAGGCAGTCGGTGCCGGTGAACGCCAACAGGTGCGCGGCACCCGAGGCGGCGGCGGCCGCGCTGCCGGCCATGCCCCGGAAGGAGAAGTCGTGCCCCTGCCAGTCGACGGCGGCCGGGTCGGCGCCGGTGTCGCGCGCGCGGGCGTCCAGCAGTGTCCGGTTGCGCCACGCGGTGGTCGCCGACGTGATGGGCTGCCACAGCGCGGCCGACATCTCGGTCTCGATGTAGTTGGTCAGCCAGAAGAATTCGGGCGCGGTGTTCTCGACGGTCAGGTACGGGACACCGACCGGGACGATGGTGCCCTCCGGCAGCGCGCGCACCCGCAGCGGCAGTCTGCCGTACGCGTGCAGCTGCCGGATGTGTTCGGCGCCAACGTCGTTGGGCCCCAACACCTGGGTGACCCGCTCCACGTAGGCTCGGCACACCTCGTCGATGTCGGCGGCGAAGAATGCGTTCCACCGCTGATTCAGGTCGCGCAGGTACGCCTGCAGGCCGAAGAACGCCGTCCAGCTCACGCCGGGGATGCGGCTGCCGCGGGCCGTCAGGTTGGAGTAGACGTACTCGGTGCCGGCCGGGTACTGGCGCCGGTGGTCCAGCTTGTAGGCGTCGGTGTCCATCAGGACGTCCAGGGCCGCAATGGTTTCCGGCCGGTACGTGGTGGTTGCTTCGATGGTCATTGGGAAAGTCCTCAGGTCAAGGTGGTCAGTGCGCGGACGATGAACGGTTCCAGCGGCTGGACTTGCACACCGTCGGGCGTGGCGCGGGAGTCGGTGCTGGTGACGGAGGCGTAGCCGGCGAGGTTCTCGCGCCAGCGGCCGGTGAAGCAGCCGTGACTGACCCACAGATGCAGGGCCAGCTCGGGCCGGCTTGTCCGGATGGCATCGGCCAGCCCGGCGAAGGTGCCGCCGCCGTCGCAGATGTCGTCGATCACCAGCAGTCGGCCGCGGTCCGGCAGACCTTCGGGAGCGACGAACCCCGACAACTTGCCGTCGGCCGGATTGCGTTGCTTCCCAGCGACATACAGCGGCACGCCCAATCGGGACGCCACCCGGCCGGCGCGGTCGCGGGCCCCCTTGTCGGGTGCGACGACGCCCGCCCAACCCGGGTGGTGCGCGGCGCAGCCCACCAGGTCCACGGCCTCGATGACGGTGACGGCCGCTCCCCCGCGCCGGGCCTCGTCGGCCCAGACCGGTGAGTGCGGGTCCACCGTCACGATGTGCGCCACGCCTGTCGCGGCGGTGAGCCGGGCGGCGACGCGGGCGTCGTCGGTCGGGTCGTGATCACCGCGGGCCGACGGCAGGTACGGCGCCACGAGCACCGGAGCATCGGCCGACCGGTTGCGGTGGAAGGCCGACCACTGCCCGACCGCGGCGTAATCGATTGCACCGCAATGGTTCCAGGCGACGGGGCGCAGGCCCGGGCCGAGCGGTTCCAGTTCACGGACCGCGGTGTCGCCACCGGGATAGCTGGTGACGATTCCGGGTGCGGTCGCCAGCACACCGCGTTCGGTGTCGAAGACGTGGAATGTCAGGTTCATGACGACGACCGTAATAGATATGGACATAGATGTCCATATCTATGTGACGGTGGTCATCGGTAAGCTGCCTCCATGGAGTTCGTGCTCATCCTGATCGTCATCGCGGCCATTGGGTTCTTCCTGTTCAGCAGGCAGAACAAGGCCAACAAGGCTGCCGCGCTGGCCAACGCGAAAGCCGACGCCCGGCGCGTCATCGAGATGCTCGGCGGCCAGGTGTTCAACCTGACCGGCACCGATGACGCCTCACGCCAGGCCCTGGCCGACGCGTCCGAGCGCTACAACGCCGCCGCGTCGCAGATCGAACAGGCCACCACCGCCCAGCAGGCGGCCTTTGCGAAACAGAGCGCGATGGAAGGGCTGTACTACGTACGGGCCGCCCGGACCGCCATGGGCATCGACCCCGGTCCCCCGCTGCAGGAGCTGGCCGGCCAGCGCGGCGCGGGTTCGGTCACCGAGGACCGCCGAATCCAGTTCGACGGCAGGCAGATTCAGGCCTCACCGGGCCCGACGGCCGCCACACCGAATTACTACCCCGGCGGCCGGGTCGCCGGGCGCCCGGTTCCCGAGGGCTGGTACTCCGAGCCGTGGTGGAAGCCGGCGCTGGTCGCCGGGGCGTGGGGTGTGGGTTCGGTGCTGTTGTTCGACGCACTGTTCGACGGCATGCACGGAGTCAGTTACGGCGCATCGGGTTTCGAGTCCGGATACGGCTCGGGATTCGACCAGGGCTACCAGCAGGGCCTCGATCAGAGCCAGTTCGCGGACTCCGGCCAGGGCCAGGACGTCAGCTGGAACGACAACAACGGCGGCTGGGATGCCGGCAGCGGTAGCTGGGACTCCGGGAGCAGCGACTCGGGTAGCAGCTGCGGTGGCGGCGGCAGCAGCTGTGGCGGTGGTTGCGGTGGCGGCTGCGGCGGTGGCGGCGACTAGCCGTCACACCTGACAGTTGGGGCACCAGAACAGGTTTCGCCCCTCCATGACCTCGGTGCGGACGGTGGCGCCGCACACGCGGCACGCCTCCCCCGCCCGTCGGTAGACGTACGTGCGCGGCCGGTCGGCGGCATAGGACGGCGCGCCGTGGTCGTCTTCCGGGCGCACGACGACGATCTTGCCGCGCCGCACCCCGACCTTCATGAGCGCGACCAGATCGGTCCACAGCTCGGCGAATTCGGCCTCGGTCAACTGGGTGCCCGGACGGTGCGGGTCGATCCGGTGCCGGTACAGCACCTCGCTGCGGTAGACGTTGCCGACACCGGCGATCACCGTCTGGTCCATCAGCATCGATCCGATTGACCTGCGGGACTTGCTGATTCGCGCCCAGGCCAATCCCGGGTCGGCGTCGCGACGCAGCGGATCGGCACCGAGCCGGGCCACGACATCGTCGACGCCGCCCTCGTCGATCAGCTCACACACCGTCGGGCCGCGCAGGTCGGTCCCGAATTCGGCCCCGACCATACGCATGCGCACCTGCCCGACGGGCGCCGTCATCGGCAGTGGCTGCTCGGTGAACGTGCCGTACAGCCCGAGGTGGACGTGCACCACCGCACCACCGTCGTAGTGGTGGAACAGATGCTTGCCCCAGGCGTCCGCCTTACGCAGCACCCGGCCGCTGACGGCGGCCGCGGCATCGGCGAACCGGCCCTGCGGACTGCTGACGACCACCGGCGCCCGCCCGAAACGCTGCTGGTGCAGGCGGGCCAGCCGGTGGAGGGTATGCCCCTCCGGCACGAGTCAGGCCTCGGGAATCAGGCGGGAGCGCCCGGAACCTCGGGGGCCACGTGCGTCTTCTCGTACTCGGCCAGGATGTCGATGCGGCGCTGGTGCCGCTCGGCCTGCGACCACTCGGCGGCCAGGAAGGCATCGACGATGGCGAAGGCCTCTTCGGTGCTGTGCATGCGGCCACCGATGCCCATCACCTGCGCGTTGTTGTGCTCGCGAGCCAGCTGCGCGGTCTCGACACTCCACGCCAGCGCACAGCGCACGCCCGGCACCTTGTTGGCCGCGATCTGCTCGCCGTTGCCCGAGCCGCCGATGACGATGCCCAGGCTGCCCGGGTCCTCGACGGTGCGCTTGGCGGCGTCGATGCAGAATGCCGGGTAGTCGTCCTCCGCGTCGTAGGCGAAGGCACCGCAGTCGACGGCCTGGTGGCCGGCCGCGGTCAGATGGTCGAGCAGGGCCTGCTTGAGTTCGTATCCGGCGTGGTCGGCTCCGAGATATACGCGCATGGCGCACATTCTGGCAGAACAGCGGCCCGGGACAGAATCAGTGGCTCGGCCGGCCCACTCGCCGGCTCAGCCGGCCCCACACACTCGCCGGCTCAGCCCGCGGCGATCTTGGTGTCGCGGTCGATGGCCTCGGTGATCTGCTTGATGATCTCGGCCTGATCAGCGACGCCGTCGATGTTGATCTGCATGACGTACAGCCCGGTCCCGTCCTGGATGACGACGGTGTTCTGGGTGATGAGCTTGGTCACCCCGTTCGAGTTCCAGGAACCGGCGATCTGGAACGACTTGTGACCGTCCACAGTCCCGGGCGTGCCGGTATCGGTGGCAGTGAACCCCGGCAGGTTGTTCAGCTCACCCGGTGCGAAGTCGAGAATCTTCTGCGCATCGGCGTTCGGGCCGAGCCGGGAGATCAACGCCGTGGCGCTGGGCCGGTAGTTGCCGGCACTCGGGCCGTTGTAAACGATGGACTGGTACGCGAAAGCCGGCGTCTGCGGTCCGGCGTCGGCCCAGCCGGGCGGCATCGGCATCGTGACCACCGGTGCGCCGGGCTCGTTGCGGTGCACCAGCACTTCCGGAATGTTGTTGCTCTTCAGGTAGGTCGCGATGGTCTGGTAATTACCGGGCGTCCCGACCAGCACCGGCGGCGCCGGCTTGTGCGACGACGACGGCGTGTCCGCGCCGGAACTCTGGGTGCTGGTGCCCGAGGCGTCCGAGGACCCGCTCGAGTCGTCACCGGAATTCACGAGGACCACACCGAGCAGCACCACGATGACGGCGGCGATGGCGCCCCCGATCACCCAGATCTTGGTCTTGCCGCCCGACGACTGGCCACGGCCCGGCGGCGTCTTGCCGATGTCGGCTGCTAGTTGCGAGTACGACGGCGGCGGCGGCGCGCTGGGACGGCCCACTCCCGGAGCGCCGTGTGCTGCCGGGTCGGCGGGGATGACCGGCAGCACCACTGTCGGCGACACCGTCTCGTGGGTCGGCCGGGTAGGTCGCTGCGGCGGCAGGGGCGGGGGCGACGGCGGCATCGGCTGCCGGTACGGCGGCGCCGACGGTGACGAATCCGGTTCCGGCCGAAACGGTTTCGGCTCAGGTGGCGGCCCGACAGGGCCGCGCTGCGGCACCGGCGGCGGCGTCGGCTCCGAGACCGGGTCGACCGACGGTGGCGACACCGGTGGCACGGGCGGCACGGGCGGTTCCGGAGCCGGCGGCGGCGCGACGGGCTCTGGCGCGACCGGTTCGGGTTCCGGCTCGGGGCCAGGCGCCGGTTCCGGCTCGGGCACGGGTTCGGCCGACACCACCGGCGGCGGAGCGACCGGCGGCGGCGTCACCTCCGGGGCGGACGGCGGCTCGGCGACCGGCGCCTCGGGCACCACCGGGGTGACGGTCGGCAGCTTCAGTTCGGCGGTGCGCAGGTTGAGCGTGGGTGACTCGGTGACCAGCTCGGCCTGCCGCTCGAAGGCCCGCGCGAACTTGGTGCAGGAGTCGAAACGGTCCTCGGGCGACTTGCCCATGGCCTTGATCAGCACATCGTTCAGCGGCTCCAGCCACGGCTTGAGGTCGCTGGCCTTCGGCGGCGGCGCGCTGAGGTGCTGGCTGATCACCGCGATCTGGTTGGTGTCCTGGTACGGCGTCTGCCCGGTGAGCAACCGGTAGGCCGTCGCGGCCAGCGCGTACTGGTCGGCGCGGCCGTCGATCTCGCCGCCCATCAGCTGCTCGGGGGCCGAGTAGCTGACGGTGCCGATCGCCAGGTTGGCCGACGTCAGGCCCGTCACCTCACCGATCTGGCGGGCGATGCCGAAGTCGCTCAGCAGGATTCGCCGCTCGTCGGTGTCGATGTTGCTGAGCAGGATGTTGGCCGGCTTGATGTCGCGGTGCAGCAGCCCACGCTGGTGCGCGTAGTCCAGGGCCGAGCTCATGGCCTTGACGATGTCGACGACCAGCTCCAGCGGCAGCCCGTTCGGGTACTCGTACTTGACCAGCTGTGCGGCGTCGGTGCCATCGACGTAGTCCATGGTGATCCACAGCCGACCCTCGAACTCGCCGCGGTCGTGCAGGCCCACGATGTGCGGGTGCCACAGGCCCGCGGCGATGTTGGCTTCGCGCTCGAACCGGATACGGAATTCATCGTTGGTGGTGGCGGTCTCCCGCAGCACCTTCATGGCGTCGAGGCGGGGCAGCCTGGGGTGCTGGACGAGGTACACATCGCCCATTCCCCCTGAGCCCAGCAACCGGCGCACGGTGTACCCGGCGAAGGTTGCGCCCGTCTCCAGCGACATCAGCGCATCCTACTCAAACCCGCACGTCGAAGGACGAAACTGTCCGTCGGCACGTCGCTCCCCACCAGTTGCATCGTTGTGGCTCATGTTTCGGATGTGTCTGGCCACCGTAACGCCGTCCAGACGTTCCTTGCGGAACGCCGACGAGATTACCTGGGCCGACCCCGGTGAGCGTGACTAGCGGGTGATTGCGCTCAGTCGAATTCGGGCGCCTCGTCGCGCGAGCGCTTGAGCTCCCAGAAGTGGGGGTAGGACGCGAAAATCACCGACGCGTCCCACAGCTTGCCGGCCTCTTCGCCACGCGGGATGCGCGACAGCACCGGGCCGAAGAACGCAACGCCGTTGACGTGGATGGTCGGGGTGCCGACGTCGGGGCCGACGGCGTCCATGCCGGCGTGATGGCTCTTGCGCAGCGCCTCGTCGTACTTGTCGCTGGTGGCTGCTTCCGCAAGCTCGGCGGGCAGGCCGAGTTCTTCGAGCGACTCGGCGATGACGACGGCGAAATCCTTGTTGCCCTGGTTGTGAATCCGGGTGCCCATCGCCGTGTACAGAGGCGCGAGTACCGCGGAGCCGACGGCTTCCTCGGCCGCGATGGCGACGCGGACCGGGCCCCAGGCCTTCTTCATCATCTCCTGGTACTGCTCGGGCAGGTCGCGGCCCTCGTTCAGCACCGC
Organism: Mycobacterium sp. SMC-18; assembly: GCF_045310895.1. Lineage (NCBI taxonomy): Bacteria > Bacillati > Actinomycetota > Actinomycetes > Mycobacteriales > Mycobacteriaceae > Mycobacterium > Mycobacterium sp. SMC-18. The sequence goes on along the minus strand of NZ_JBJIAL010000021.1, from coordinate 4,763 downwards.
CAGGCTCATGACGTGGAACTCGATGTCGACGTCGCGCACCTGCGCCACCTCGAGGATCCACCGGGAGGTGATCCAGGCCCACGGGCACAGCGGGTCGAACCAGAAGCCCGCGACATCCTTCTTGACGGCTGAGTCTTCGGTGGCGGCGGCGTCGGCCATTGCTCGTCCTTACTGAGTCGGTACAGATCTCGTTGCCAACAACTATGCCCGGCGTCCCTATGTTCCCGGTCACGGCAACCAGTTGTCCCCTAAGTTGGTGACGTGGCACTTCCGAACCTGACCCGCGACCAGGCCGCCGAGCGCGCCGCGCTGGTGACCGTTGACAACTACCGCATCGATCTCGACCTCACCGACGGTGCCGGTGCACCGAGCGAGCGCACCTTCCGGTCGGTGACCACGGTGACGTTCAGCGCCCTGCCCGGCGCCAACACCGTCATCGACATCGCCGCCGACACCATCCGCGGCGCGACCCTCAACGGGTTGCCCATCGACGTCTCCGCGTACGACGAATCGACGGGCGTACCGGTGGCCGGGCTCGCCGAGCAGAACGTGGTCGTGGTCGACGCGGACTGCCGCTACTCCAACACCGGTGAGGGGTTGCACCGCTTCGTCGACCCGGTCGACGGCGAGGTCTACCTCTACTCACAGTTCGAAACCGCCGACGCCAAGCGGATGTTCGCCTGCTTCGACCAACCGGACCTCAAGGCGACCTTCGATGTGACAGTCACCGCGCCCGCGCGCTGGCAGGTGATCTCGAACGGCGCCGGCACGGCCACCGGAGCCGCCCCGGCGGCGACATCGGACACGGGGACGGTTCATCGTTTCGCCACCACCCCGAAGATGAGCACGTACCTGGCCGCGTTGATCGCCGGGCCGTACGCGCGGTGGGACGACGTCTACACCGACGAGCACGGGGACATTGCGCTGGGCATCTTCTGCCGCGCGTCGCTGGCCGAGTTCATGGACGCCGAGCGGCTGTTCACCGAGACCAAGCAGGGATTCTCCTTCTACCACAAGAACTTCGGCACGCCGTACGCGTTCGGCAAGTACGACCAGCTGTTCGTGCCGGAGTTCAACGCGGGTGCGATGGAGAACGCCGGCGCCGTGACGTTCCTGGAGGACTACGTCTTCCGGTCCAAGGTCACGCGCTACTCGTACGAGCGGCGCGCCGAGACCGTGCTGCACGAGATGGCCCACATGTGGTTCGGCGACCTCGTCACCATGCAGTGGTGGGATGACCTGTGGCTCAACGAGTCCTTCGCGACCTTCGCCTCGGTGCTGTGCCAGGCCGAGGCCACCGAGTACAAGCAGGCCTGGACCACCTTCGCGAATGTGGAGAAGTCCTGGGCCTACCGGCAGGACCAGCTGCCGTCCACCCACCCGGTGGCCGCCGACATCCCCGACCTGGCGGCCGTCGAGGTGAACTTCGACGGCATCACCTACGCCAAGGGCGCCAGCGTGCTCAAGCAGTTGGTCGCCTACGTCGGGCTGGAGCCGTTCCTGTCGGGCCTGCGCGACTACTTCCGCGATCACGCCTATGACAACGCCACGTTCGCGGATCTGCTTGGCGCGCTGGAGAAGTCGTCGGGCCGGGATCTCTCGGACTGGGGCCAGCAGTGGCTGAAGACCACCGGCCTGAACACGCTGCGCGCCGATTTCGACGTCGACGGTGCCGGTGCTTTCACTCGATTCGCCATCGACCAGAGCGGTGCGGCACCGGGCGCCGGCGAGACGCGCGTGCACCGGCTGGCCGTCGGCATCTACGACGACGACGGCTCCGGCAAGCTGGTCCGGGTACACCGCGAGGAACTCGACGTCGAGGGCCCGGTGACGGATGTTCCTGCGCTGGTCGGGATTTCGCGCGGCAAGCTGGTCCTGGTCAACGACGACGACCTGACCTACTGCTCGATGCGGCTCGATCCCGCGTCGCTGCAGACGGTGCTCAGCCGCATCGCCGACATCGACGACCCGCTGCCCCGCACGCTGGCGTGGTCGGCGGCGTGGGAGATGACGCGCGAGGCCGAGATGAAGGCCCGCGACTTCGTCGCCCTCGTGATGAGCGGGCTGCACGCCGAGTCCGAGGTGGGCGTAGCGCAGCGGCTGGTGCTGCAGGCGCAGACCGCGCTGACCTCGTACGCCGATCCGGCGTGGGCAGCCGAGATCGGTTGGCCCGCTTTCGGTGACGCACTGCTCGACCTGGCCCGGGACTCGTCGCCGGGATCGGACCACCAGCTGGCGTTCATCAACGCGCTGTGCACGTCGGTGCTGGCGCCGAACCACATCGCGGTGCTGTCGACACTGTTGGACAACGAGCCCGCCGCGGTGAACATGACCGGTCTGGTGATCGACACCGATCTGCGCTGGCGCATCGTCACGGCGCTGGCACGTGCCGGCGTCATCGACGCCGACGGCGGGCCGACGCCGTTCATCGACGCCGAGGCCCAGCAGGATCCGACGGCGGCCGGCCAGCGCAGCGCCGCCGCCGCGGGCGCGGCCCGCCCGCAGGCAGCGGTGAAAGAGGCTGCGTGGCAACGGGTCATCGAGGACGACACCCTGGCGAACATCACCACCCGCGCCATCGTCGGCGGCTTCGTTCAGCCCGGGCAGACCGATCTGCTGGACCCGTTCCGGGACCGCTACTTCGAGGCGATCTCCGGGGTGTGGGAGCGGCGGTCGAGTGAGGTGGCCCAGACCGTCGTCATCGGCCTGTACCCGTCGTGGGACATCAGCCAGGCCGGGCTCGACGCCGCCGACCGGTTCCTCTCCGATCCGGAGATCCCGCCGGCCCTGCGCCGTCTGGTGCTGGAAGGCCGTGCGGGAGTGGAGCGTTCGCTGCGCGCCCGCGCCTTCGACGTGAGCTGACGCGACTGCAGCGGCCGCACCTGACCCCCGTCGGCTAGGTGCGGCCCTGCAGGATGCCTTCGATGTTGCGCTCGGCGAGCGCGGTGATGGTCATGAACGGGTTGCAGCCGAGGTGCCCCGGCATCAGCGACGCATCGTTGACGAACAGGTTGCGGTGGCCGTTCACCCGCCCGAACGCGTCGGTGGCCTTGCCCCGTACGCAGCCGCCCAGTGGATGAACAGTGTTGGGCGCGAACACTTTTCCACTGAACAGATCGTTGCGGTAGTCGACCTTGTTGGCCTTCAGGATCTTGTCGAACACCAGTCTCGCCCTGGCCTCGTTGTTGGCGGCGAAGGCGTCGGTCCACTGGATCGTCGCGGTGTCGGACTGGCGGTCGTAGGTGATGTCGGCCCGGTCACCGGTGTCGACCATGACGTAATACCCGAGCAGATACGTCTCCACCGGCAGCGGCATGGAGAACATGCTGGCGTACACCGGATTGTCCGGGTCGTCACGGCCGTCGATGTTGATCATGCCCATCAGGGATTGCGTGGTGCCGGCCGGATCGCTCTTGGCCAGGTTGTGCCCGACCATGAGGTCACCGTTGTTGCCGTAACCCTTGCCGATCTGATCGTTGAGCCGGGCCAGGTCACCGGTCTCCCGCGCCTTCAGCAGAAGCTTGGTGGTACCGAGCACACCCGCCGCCAGATACAGCTGGTCACAACCGAATTCGGTCTTGGACAGCTCTTTGCCCCAGCGGTCGATCTCACGGGTGGACACCACGAATTCACCCGACCGCTCCTGACGGATCGAGATCACCTCGGTCAGCGGGCGCAGCGTGACGTGGCCCGTCTTGAGCGCGTCGGCGATGTAGGTCTGGTCGACGCTGCCGAACCGGCCATAGTTGTTGCCGAACTGCTGCTCGAACGCCAGCGACGATTGCGGCACCTGGCCCGCCGCCTCCTTCACCAGGTAGTCGAACGAGTAGGAGCTGCCGTTGTAGTCGACCTTGTAGCCGGCCGCCGCCGCGTACTTGCGGCCGGCGCGCGCGTACTGGAAGCACGGGGTCTGCTCGAACCAGGCCATGTCGCGATAACTGATCTTCAGCGACGACTTGGCGCGTTCGACATAGGTGCGCAGGAACTCGTCGGCGCCGATGTCGGGGAACGCCTTGGCGACCTGACGCTGCGTCGGGATGGCCGCGATGCCCGCGTTGATCATCGAGCCGCCACCGACGGCCAGGCCGCGGAAGACGTCGTGCGCGCCGTGTGTCACCTTCTGGCAGATGCCGGCCTGGACCGGCTGCGGCGACGGCGCGTGCTCTGCGACCTGCTCGACGGTGAAGCCGCCGAAGGAGGTGACCAGACTCGGCGGAATCTTGGTGAACCAGCCCGCGCGGGTGTCGGCAGGCAGCATCTTGGAGAACCGCTTGCCGTCGTCGTCGGGTTTGTCCCAGAGCCGGCCCTGTTCGATGACCAATGTCTCGACACCGGCCTGTCCCAGCCGCAGCGCGGAGACTCCCCCGCCGTAGCCGCTACCGATCACGATGGCCGAGAAATGCTTCCGAGCCTCGGTACGGTCGCGGGATCTTTCGACGAGCGCCCCGATACCCGCCGCGCCCGCGACGCCCACCACCGCCGCACCGCCGAGGAACTGGCGCCGGCTGATCGGGCTCATCGGTGACCTGCCGCGGCCGCGCCCCAGCACCGGATGTGTCGATGCCGGCCGTGCATCACTGCCAAGATCGTCCTTCCGCCTTACCGTCCAGCTAACCCGAAGCCAGTCGCCTGCCGGCCTCCGAATAACGGATTCATCTCAAAAATTACACGATGCCGCGGAGTTTCCGGGCTCTTCACAGATGAGGGTGTAGAGGTGGTTGGCGCGTCGTTGCCGGGATAGAGGTCGAGGTCTCTCGAAAATG
>NZ_JBJIAL010000020.1:0-94436 GCF_045310895.1 Mycobacterium sp. SMC-18 | reverse complement strand
CACACCCAGCCAACCAGACACCCCAATCACAGGCCGACAGCAGCTGACCGTTCTACACCCTCAATCATGAAGAGCCCGATAACTACCGCGTCAAATGACTGGGCGTGATCCGTGTCTGCCATGTTTCCCTCCGTGCGTGCAGAAAGTGGTGCGGCGGGCAGAATTATCACAGCGCAGCTTCCTGCTAAGGATTCTGCTTCGGATCAGTACTCCCCCGGCCCAGGGTCGTCGATCGGCTGTTGCCTTGCGCTGGCATCGTGCCGCACCGGAATGCCGGCGCACCATGATCGATCAAGGCGGCGCCGTTCGCCGCTGCGCGTCAGTGTTGGCGGTGCATGCCCTGATTCGTCTGGCGTGTTGGGCCTCTGAGCGAAGACTACGAATAACGTTGCGGGAGAGCCTATCTGGTTGCTCGCCCGACAACATTGTTCGCGATTCAGGTGGCGGTCAGAGCATGTCAACCTCGACGACGCCGGGCTCAATTCCCAGGACGCGGCGGCCGACGCTCTCGTAGCTGATCTGAGAGTTGAAGATCACGTGGCGTGCGGCGATGCTGAAGTCACGCCAGTAGCGCTGGGCTGGAGCGGTCGTGCTGAAGCCCGACGAGCCGCCCAGGTCCATCAGCCGTTCGATCGCGGTGGTGAGGATGTTGATAACCAAGGCGCCTTCGCCACGCGCTTCGGTGCGTTCTTCCACTGACAGGACACGGCGCTGGCGGGCAGCGGTATCGATACGCGCACAGGAGTTTTCGACCAAGCGGCGCCCGGCGCGGATCTGAGTGGCAGCTTCGCCGATTGCGGCGTGATAGGCAGCGGAATCACTCTTGTGGGCGTAAGTGCTGTAGATGATGGGTGCGCCGCTCTTGGCGGAGATCGCCTCCAGCAGGCCCTCTGCACAGCCGACCAGGACGCCAAGTGCCTTGGCCCGCAGGATCGGGTAGTTCACCCAGTAGTCGCAGGGCTCCAGGTCTTCAGTGGCCACCGAGGTCGGCGGCGTCGCAGAAATGTCGGTGAACGGGGCGACGTTGCCCGCTGGTACCACAACGGCGTTGGCGACGACGGTGTCCGAGCCGGTGGCTTTCATGCCCGCGACCTGCCAGGTGTTCTCGAGCACCACGTCGCTCATCGGCATGACCACGAGCATGGGCAGCTGGTCAGGCGACAGTGCCGGAACCATGGTGACCGCGGCGTCGTGCGAGCCGGTGGCGTAGGCCCACCGCCCGCTCAGGACGTAGTTGTCCCCGTCGGCAACCAACTGGCCGATACCGTTCTGCGGCGAGCAGATACGCGGAATCCCATCGGCGAAGATGTGATTCTGTAGTGCGGTCGGCAGCTTGGATGCGAACCACAGGCACGAGTTGTAGATGGTGTACACCCACGCGGTGGACGGGCATCCTTTCGCCAGTTCAGCGGCGACCTTGGCCATCGACTGACTCGACTGGGCGAGGCCACCGATGCGCTGGGGCCCTGCCATAGAGAACAATCCCGCATCCGTAAGCGCGGCGACAACCTCGTCGTCGAGTTCACCGGCCTGCTCGGCTGCATCGGCCTTGCTTGCCAGAAGTGGCCGCAACTCTTTGGCCTTGTCGAGCAGTTCGGCGCCGAGTGTGTCATCGAAGTCGAATGAGTCCTCGGGAGCACCGGTGTCCTCGCTCGGCCGGACGTCCTGGTCAACGCTCATGATTACCAATACCTTTCATCTGAACAACGTGGGTTGAGAAGTTCGGCGCCGGGCGCCGTGGCATCACAGGATGCCGGCGTAGAGCAATGGCCACGACGGCGCGGAGCCGGCGTTGGCGGTGACACGGTCGCAGTCGGTCGGCCGGTAGTGGCCCATGCTGCGCCGCTTGGTCTCCAGATAACGCACGTTGGCTGCGGCCGCTCCTACGTGGAGCGGAATACGTTGTACGACGGTGATTCCGCCGTCATGGACCGCCTGAACTTTGGCCGGATTATTGGTCATCAACCGCACCGAGGTCAGCCCTAGATCACGCAAGACGGCGACGGCACCTCCGTACTCGCGGCCGTCGACCGGCTCATTGAGCGCGAGGTTGGCCGTTACGGTATCCAGTCCCCCATCCTGCAGCCGGTACGCCGCAAGCTTTTTCAGCAGGCCGATCCCGCGGCCTTCGTGTCCACGCAGGTAGACCAGGACGCCTCCTTCGGCGGCGATGCGGCGCAACGATTCATCGAGTTGCGGCCCGCATTCACAGCGTTGGGAACCAAAGGCTTCCCCGGTGAGGCATTCGGAGTGCACCCGCACGACTGCCGGGAGGGTGCCGGGCGTGCCGGCAACCAACGCCAAGATTTCAGCGCCGGTCTGCTGGTCCCGGTAGCCCACCGTGCGGAAGATGCCGTGCCGGGTCGGAAGGCGTGCTTCATCGACACGCACGACGCGATCAGTACCGCGGGTCACGGTCGTTGTCGGGTGCGTGGTGCGGTACGCGATCAGTTCGGCGACGGTCAGCACCGGCAGGTCGCAGCGGCTGCCGAGCTCTTCAATGCCAGGCATGCGGAGCATCGAGCCGTCATCGGCGACCAGCTCGGCAATGACCCCGACCTGCGGGAGTCCCGCCAAGGCGCACAAGTCGACGGCAGCCTCGGTATGGCCCGCCCGCTCCAGGACGCCTCCGGGGCGCGCGCGCAACGGCAGGACGTGTCCGGGGCGAATGACATCGGCGGCGGTTGAACCGGGGTCAGCCAATACTCCCAGCGTGGTGGCGCGGTCAGCGGCGCTGATGCCGGTGGTAATACCCGCAGCCGCATCGACCGTGACGGTGTATGCGGTGCGTTTCGGATCTTGGTTGTGCGACACCATGTCTGGCAGATCGAGCGCATCGGCGCGCTCGCCGGTCATCGGAGCGCACAGCAGCCCCGAGGTGTGGCGCACCGTCCAAGCGACCCACTCCGGGCTCACCTGATGGGCGGCCAGGATGACATCGCCCTCGTTCTCACGGTCGGCATCGTCTGCGACCAGGACCGGACGCCCACGACGCAATGCACCGATCGCCGCCTCGATGCGGTTCATGAGGTCGTCGTCAGCGTACGAAACATACTGCGGTGGAATACGATTGGTTCGCTAGCGGATGCCGGCTCACTGGCAGCGTGCAGGTCGTTGATCTGCATGACGACGATGGTGTGGTCACCCGCGCGGATCTGTTCGGTGACCGTCACATCCATGGCGACCACCGCATCGGTGATCAGCAGCGCTCCCCCGTCGAGAGTCTCGGTCTCCACGCCGGCGAACCGGTCACCGTCTTTGGCGGCGAGCGTGCGCACAATGCCTCCGTGGGCAGCGCTAAGCACGCTGATACCCAGGCGAGGGGCGGCCGCCAGGCGAGGCCATGTCAATGAGGTGTTCTGCACGCAGAACGCCACGAGGGGCGGATCAAGCGATACAGGCATAAATGTGCTGGCGGCCATGCCGATACGTTCGGTCTCGGTGTCGGCGCATACCGCGATGACGCCCGACGGGAAGTGCGCGAACGCTGCTCGCAAGGCGGCGCTATCCAGACTGAGGGTTTCCATGGTGCCTCCCGGAGAGGGATGTCAAACGATCCGGTCCGCTTGGCCGGGGATTGCCACCAAACCCATTTCGAAGAGATCCGGGGGCCGGTGGTACATGTCACAGCCTAGCTCGCTTTGACTCATTGTCAATGACTTGAAGTCGACCAAATCTGGCACAACGACTCCTCGGGGCGCAAATTGCGCGGTACCGAAGCACGCCGAAAGCCCGGGCCGGACTGCAGAGCCGGTCCGGGCATGGCCGCGAAAAGTACGTGCTTAGGCGGGGCTGCGCAGCTGCTCGATGGCGTTCTCGACCGGGCCTGCCAGCGTGGGATCGAGCTGTGCGGCGCCGCGTAGGGCCAGGATCGTTTGCTCGAACAGGATGTCGGTCAGTTCGGTGACTTCGAACGGCTGCCCATTTTGATGCCAGAAGGCGACGACCGCGTCGACGGCAGCCGTTGCAGACCGCAGCATGATGCGCAGCGCGGTCCGCTGGGAATCCAGACCCAGTGCGGCGCAGCCCCGGTCGATCTCGCGCCAGCGGTGCTCTTCGAAAAAAGCCCACGCCTCTGGATCAGCTCCGCGCCCGCCCAGCACCAATCGGGTGGCCAGGCCGCGGTGGCGCGCCAGGTAGGCGAACTGGTTGTAGTAGCGCTGGCGCATTTGGGCACCCGGCGGCAGATTCGAGTCGCCTTGATGGGCCGCGTCGAACTCGCGCGCCGCTTCCTCCATCGCAGCCAGGTACAGACCACGCTTGTTCTTGAAGTAGTGAAACAACAGCCCGTGGGCAACACCCGCGGTCGACGCGATATCACCGACCGCGACATCGTCGTATTGCTGCTCTGAGAACGCCTCGACCGCCACTTCGAGAATGCGCCGGCGCGTCTCCTCGGCCTGGACTTTGCGCGACCGCTGCTCGGTCTTCGTCTGCACTGGCGGCCCTTCCGGTCGATCACGATGAGACACCCCGTCCAAGACCGGAGCGTCCGCAGTTCTCTAAGTATGGGGCATAGCCTCCCCAATATCTCGACTATGAGTCATTGACTACAAATCAATTTGTAGCTTACTGTGAGCCTGCGCACGTCGGATCGCCACCAGTGGCCGCGTATGACCACCACCGATCCGCTACTTCGCCGATATCTGCCACCTAGCCGGCCGGCTCGAAACAACCGGCCACCCAACCACGGAGAGAAGACGATGACCGCTCGGCCGCATCTGGCTCATTTCGTCCTGCAGACCAACCAGCTCCCCGAGATGCGAGCCTGGTATCTGAAAGTCCTTGGTGCAGAGGTGGTTTACGAGAACCCGGCGATGTGCTTCCTGACGTTCGACGAGGAACACCACCGCCTCGCAATCTTCGGCCCTCCAGGGGACGTTATGACCGACCGGACTCCGCTGACCATCGGTCTGGCACATTCGGCATTCACTTTCCCGACCCTGGGCGACCTGGTGGACAAATACCTCGAACTCAGCGAGGCCGGTATCGAACCCCGCGTGCCCGTCCAGCACGGCGTGACCACCTCGCTGTACTACCGCGATCCCGACGGAAACATGGTCGAGCTGCAGATTGACAACTTTGCGACCCCTGACGAAGCCACCGACTACATGAACGGCCCCGAGTACGCGGCCGACCCGATTGGACCGAGTTTCGATGCCGCCGCCCTCGCCGCCGCCTTCAAATCCGGCACACCCGAGGCAGAACTGCGCACGCGGGCCTGGGCGCTGAAGTCACCGCAGGTCAGCCCTTTCGAACTGCTGACAACCTAAAACACACCCACCGAGGACGACGACAATGCGACTGCTCAACATCAACGGCCGACTCAACCTCACCGTCAACGACGGTGCGGTTGATGTCGAAACCGCCAGCGACGGAGTGTTTTCCTCCGACTTCCAGGACGCGCTGGATCGATGGGAGGAATTCTGCCTCTGGGCGCGAGGCCTGACCTCGGCGCAGGGACACGCCTACAGCCCAGCCGAGCTCGGCCCTCCGGTGGGTACACCTCGCCAAATCTTCGCCATCGGCCTGAACTACCGGGGCCACGCCGAAGAGAACAACATCGAACTGCCTGATACACCAATGGTGTTCACCAAATTCGCATCCTCCATCACCGGGCCCTACGGCAATATCACGATGCCCCCCGGCTCGGTGGACTGGGAAGCCGAACTTGTTGTCGTCATCGGCCGGCACGCACGCCACGTCCCCGAAGGACAAGCCTGGGACTACGTCGCAGGCCTCACTGCGGCGCAGGACCTGTCCGAGCGCAACCTCCAAATCAAACCCCCAGGCCCGCAACAGTTCAGCCTGGCCAAGTCCTACCCCGGGTTCGCTCCCCTTGGCCCCGCACTGGTCACCCCGGACGAATTCGCTGATCCCGACGACCTCGAGATCAGCTGCTCGGTTGGCGACCATCAGGTCCAACATGCCCGCACCGGTGACCTCATCTTCTCGGTACCCACGCTGGTGTCATATCTGTCGTCGATCCTGCCGCTGTTCCCCGGTGACCTCATTTTCACCGGAACACCCGACGGTGTCGGTTTCGCCATGAGCCCGCAGCGCTACCTACAGCCCGGCGAAGAACTGACCACGGTCATCGAGGGCATCGGCACGATGCGTCACCACATGGTGGCCCAGCAGGACCAGCAGTGACCGCTGACGCCATCCCGTCCGCCGATGGCGAAATACTCTGGGCGCCGTCGGAACAATCACTGTCCGACTGCCGTATGGGCCGGTATGCGCAGTGGCTCAACGACACTCACCCTGATCTTGGTTCCGATTACCGCCGTTTGTGGCAGTGGTCGACCGAGGACCTGTCCGGCTTCTGGCGGTCCATCTGGAGGTACTTCGATGTTCTCGGCGATGGTGATACCGACCGCGTTCTCGATGATCCGACGATGCCAGGTACCCAGTGGTTTCCCGATGTGCGGCTCAACTATGCCGAAAACGTGCTGCGGGGCCCTGACGACCAGATCGTCGTCACCGCGGTGTCACAAACACGCGACACCATAACCGTGAGGCGGGGTGAACTCCGCGACCAGGTGGCACGCGCGGCCGCTGGACTGCGACGACTCGGTGTTGGGCCCGGCGACCGCGTCGCTGCGTATCTGCCGAACATCCCCGAAGCGGTGACCGCGATGCTCGCCGCCGCCAGCATCGGTGCCATTTGGGCGGTGTGCGCTCCCGAGCTGGGCACCGACAGCGTTCTCGATCGGCTCCGGCAACTCGAACCGACCGTCCTGATCACCATCGACGGATATCACTACGGCGCCAAGAACATCGATCGGCGCCGCGAAGTGGCAGCGATCCGTGCCGGCCTGCCGTCAGTGACGACCACAGTCGGCGTCAACTACTTGGGCAGCGACCCTATCGGCGATATCAGCTGGGATGACCTACTTGCCGAACCAGCCCTCCCCCGCTATGACCGCCAGACATTCAATCACCCACTGTGGGTGCTGTTTTCGTCAGGTACCACCGGCCTACCCAAGGCGATCGTGCACAGCCACGGCGGAATCGTGCTGGAACTACAGAAGGCCCTGGGACTGCACTCGGATCTGGGTCCCGACGACACCTACTTCGTGTACTGCACGACAACGTGGGTGATGTGGAACATCCAGGTGTCTGGGCTCTTGCTCGGAGCCGCCATTGTGCTGTTCGACGGTGATCCGAATTATCCAGGTGCCGAGGAGCTTTGGCGCATTATCGACGATGCCGGTGTCACGGTTTTCGGCGCGGGCGCGGCATTCCTCATCGCCTGCCGCAAGCGCGGCGTACGCCCACGGGACCAGTTCGATCTGAGTCGGCTGCGCGGGATGGTGTCAACAGGATCGCCGCTGCCGGCAGATGGCTTCCGCTGGGTGTACGACGCGGTCAACCCCACGCTGTACCTACAGTCCACCAGCGGCGGCACCGACGTGTGCACCTCATTCGTCGGCGGCAGTCCGCTGCTCCCGGTGCGCGCCGGCGAAATCACCACGGCTGCACTGGGTGTACTGGCACGTGCCTTCGACGCCGTCGGCGAACCGGTCACCAATGAGCTGGGCGAGCTGGTGATCTCCGCTCCGATGCCCTCCATGCCCGTGCAGTTCTGGAACGACCCCGGCGACGCCAAGTACCGCAGTGCCTACTTCGACGTCTACCCCGGCCACTGGCGCCACGGCGACTGGGTCACGTTCAACGATCGTGGCGCATGCATCATCAGCGGGCGATCTGACGGCACCCTCAACCGCGGTGGCGTCCGCCTGGGCACCAGCGAGTTCTACTCTGCGCTACAGGAATTCAGCAAGATTGAGGATAGCCTCGTAGTGCACCTGGACGACCCCTCCGGCGGCCTCGGATCGCTCTTGCTGTTTGTGTGTCTGCGCCAGGGCGCCGAACTTGATGACGAACTGCGCAGTCAGATCGCCGCCGGATTGCGCCGGCGTCTGTCACCACGGCACGTGCCCGACGACGTCATCGCCGTACCGGAAATCCCCTACAACATGACCGGCAAAAAGCTCGAAGTGCCCGTCAAACGCATTCTGCTCGGCGCGGCGCGGCAGACCGTCGTATCCGACGGGGCTGTCCGCAATCCCCGCTCACTGGATGTTTTTGAGCAGCTGTCCGATCAGCTACGCGGCGCAACCCACTGAATCCCATCTCAACGAGGAGACCCCCATGTCCGAGATCCGAGTCCCGGTACTTATCGTCGGTGGTGGCGCATCCGGCCTCACCACATCAATCATGTTGTCCTCCTACGGCATTGACCACATTCTGGTGGAGCGGCACGAGAGCACATCCCTGCTGCCCAAAGCCCACTATCTCAACCAGCGGACCATGGAAATCCTCCGCCAATTCGGGGTCGCCGACGACATCTACGCGGTCGGAGCACCGATCGAGAAGATGGCGTCGGTGGTGTGGCAGACCAGCCTGACCGGCCCCGACCCATTGCAGGGCAGGACGTTCGCCAAGATGGACTGCTTCGGTGGTGGCGCACTCACCGAGCGCTACATGCGCGACAGCGCCTGCCTGTCGACCAACTACCCGCAGCTCAGGCTCGAACCCGTGCTGCGTCGCCATGCCGAAGAGCGCGCACCCGGCAAGGTCCTTTTCCACCATGAACTGACAGAGATGAGCCAAGACGAATCGGCGGTCACCGCCACGATCGTCAACCGGACCACCGGAGAGAGCTTCACGGTCATCGCTGATTATCTTGTCGGTGCCGATGGCGGCAAGACAGTCGGGCCCACGATCGGGGCAACCATGGTCGGCGCGTCCGACCTGCTCGACATTGTCACCACCCACCTCGAGGCCGATTTCTCCGAATGGTGGGACGACGACACCCTGATTGCCCACTTCATCAATCCCGAAGCCGGCTCGTACCCATCGGGCGGAAACATGGTGCAGATGGGGCCCACCTGGGGCCGGCATTCGGAGGAATGGGCATTCCACTTCGCCTTCCTGCCCACCGATGACTCCAACCTCGACGAAACCACCATCCTCGCCAAAATCCGAGAACTGCTCGGTGTCGGCGACCACCCCATCACCATCAAGCGCATCAGCCGCTGGTCGGTGCAGGGAACCATCGCCGATCGCTACGGCGACGGCCGAGTCTTCCTGGTCGGAGACGCCGCGCACCGGCATCCGCCCACCACCGGCCTGGGGCTCAACACCTGCGTGCAGGACGCACACAACCTCGCGTGGAAGCTGCAGGCCGTCCTCCGTGGCCACGCCGATGCAGCACTGCTCGACACCTACGCCGTCGAACGCCAACCGGTCGGTATCCGCATCGTCGACTGGGCGCTGTTCACCATGCAGAACCACTTCGTGGTCGACGCGGGCATGGGGCTGCTCCCCATCCCGGTGCCACCCGAGATGCACCGCGCCGTGTTCGATGTGTTCTTCTCTGAAACGCCGATGGGCGCCAGTCGCCGAGCGCGGTTCGACGAAGCCGTGCACACCCAACGCACCGAATTCCAGGCGCACGACCTCGAAATCGGCTACTTCTACCCGACCGGCGCTCTGGTCCCCGACGGCACACCGCCGCCGCCGTCGGACCCGATGGGCTCGATCTACTACCCGACCACCCGACCCGGACATCGGCTGCCGCACGCCTGGCTCGATTCACCTGACGGTCGCGTCTCCACCCACGACCTGGTCGGCCGCCACGGAGAGTTGCTGCTCATTACCGGCGCCGACGCCCAACACTGGTCAGCCGCGGCCGAGGCCGCCGCAGAGAAGTTCGGCGTCGCCATCAGCGTCGCCGCCGTCGGCGCCACCCACCATGACGGCGCCACCCACCATGACAACGAAGGGCAGTGGGAGGCACTCAAGGAAATCGCCTCCGACGGAGCCATTCTCGTTCGACCCGACAACCACGTCGCCTGGCGCAGCCTTGCGCAACCCACCGACGCCGCTGACGCGCTGATCACAGCGGTCGGCGCAGTGTTTCACCGATAACCAACCGCACACCCATCAAAGGAGATTGGAATGACCCGCAGACCGGTTGACCTCGAGCCCGTAGCACTGTTCGGCAGTGACCCGGAGGCAGTCAAGGAAATCGTCGCCATGGAAAAGGCGGTCGAAGCCAACTTCAACCACCAGTTCCTCACCGACCCCGATGCGCCGCTGGAGCACTACACCGACCAGTCCGACGTGAGCTTCATCGACATCCTGTCCCCCGGCCAGTACTACGGCGAGGACGTCCGACACTGGTTCAACTTCATCGGCCCGCAGTTCGTCGGTGAACTCGGACTGGTCAACATGCGTGTGTTCGCCAAGAACGACGTGGGTTTCGTCTACATGAACCAGACCTACGAAGGCACGCTCGACGACGGCAAGCACTTCTTCTGGATGATGCGCCAGACCGATGTCGTTGAGAAGATCGACGGCGTCTGGAAAATCCTGCACACTCACCTGTCGTTCGCCGCCGACCCGCGCGAAAAGCACCCCGACACGTGGACCGTGGACCGCGAGATGCCCATGCGGCCCCAACCCTGGACCCTCGTTCAGTCCTAAGAAATCTTCGGCCGCAGTCCCCCCGCACGGCCGAACGCAACGCCAACGCCGCCCCACTCTCCCTCCAGGTTCCCGGGGCGGCGTTGGCCGAGCAAACTCAACGCGGCCAGCACGCCGCAGTCATCCCAGACAGTCCGCGGTAGTTCATCACACCACGCAAACACACATCATCTCCCGGCCAGAATCCGCGCCCTATTACGAAGGCGCGCAAAGCAGCACTTTCGAGGATTCTCTTATTTCCCAATACATTTCACGACACAAACCCCCGAACATGACCCTTTCGCCCGAAGAACACAGTTGGGTTGAGTTTGCGCTTCGCTGGGCGGATTTCACAACCGGCGACGAGTTCATCATGCAGGAGTTCGGCCTGCAGCCCCACATGTTCTACTGCCGGCTACTGGGCTTACTCAAATCACGACCACCATCCACACTGACCGAGTCTCAGCGGGAACGCTTGATCGACTTATGTTTTCGGCGATCACAAGCATTCATCCCTCCCAGCCTCCCGGTCATTCACGTCCCAGCGCCTCGGCCCAGGCGCGTCCGCTGAATCACTGCAGCATCACCCTGACCGTGTTCACTCTGATCACGATCAACAATCGGCAGAACGCCAATTCGGACCACCACCCGACATAGATCGGGCGTTCTCTACTTCGCCTCATGGCACAGCCCTCCTCTGCGCCCCGACCGCGGACAGGCTCGCACCTCGTCGCTGGCATATTGCAGCGCCGGTGGTCGCGTTCACCCGCGAGCATCGGCATCATGGGCACTGCGACCCGGAAGACTTGCACCACAGCAGGTTTGGTAGTCGACGTTCGGCTTGGGTCGCCAGATCCGATGGGGCGACTCGGCCGGCGTCAGTAACAGCTGCGCCGCCGACAGCGACCGACCCGACAGCTGGCCACGCCCGGCACCAGCCACCGCGCATCAAGGGCCCAGAGCCCTCCGCACGGTCGGGGCGCGCGCACTTGCCTGCGTGTCAATTAACATCCAAAAATCGACTTTCAGTCATTGATTCATTGTCAACAAACAGTTAGAGTGTGATGCACGGCACGACCAAGAGCGCTGATGCGATCAAGCCCCCTCGGTCCGCAGTTGGTATGGCCCAACGGGATCTGCGGTGGCTTTCGACACCACCAACCGGATCCACGACCTGGGCGCTGACTGCGCGTCGAACGTGCTGCCACAAGCAACAGGAAGGCTCAGCATGACTCAGAACCTCGATGCAGACCTCGGCGAAGAGCTGGCCGGGTACAGCAGCTACACCTCCACACCGGAGAAGGCACTCACGCTCTTTGAGCGCGCTCGCGAATCAGGCTGCCCCATGGCGCGAAGCGAAGAGATGGGCGGCTTCTACCTGGCGCTCGACTACGACGACGTCAAGAAGCTCCACAGCGACTGGGAAACGTACTCCTACACACCGACTGTCGTTCTGCCGGTCGTTGACCGCCCGGGCTTTCCCCCGCTGGAATACGACCCGCCGCAGCACACGGCGTGGCGTGAGATCGTGTCCCAGGCTTTCAACGCCGAGACACCGGCGCTGGTGGAAGACGGTGTCCGAGAGGACATCAACCGACTCATCGATGAGTTCGCCGGCAAAGGTTCCTGCGACCTCGTGCACGACTTCTGCGAGGAGGTGCCGCTTTTCGCCCTGTGCCGCGTCATCGGGTTCGACCGCGACAAGCGCGCCACGGTACGTGAGATGACGCTGCGCGTCGTCGCCGACTTCGAGGACCCGGAGAAGGGCCCCAAGGCGTTCATGGACTTTGCCATGTTCGGCGCCGGCGAGGTTATGGCCCGGGCCGAAAACCCCAAGGACGACTTCCTGACGGAGCTGTCTCGTGCTGAGCTCAACGGTAAGCCGCTGGGCCCGCTGGAAATTGGGCAGATCATGAACTCATTCCTGATCGCCGGCCATGGCACCAGCGTGGCCGCGATGGCCAGCCTGCTCCACGAGGTGCTGTCACGTCCCGACCTTGTTCAGCGCCTGAAAGATCACCCGGAACTCATCCCGAGCGCCGTTGAAGAGACGCTTCGGCTGCGCACGCCGTTCTTCGGCTTGTACAAGCGCGCAACCCGGGATGTGGAGTTGGGCGGCGTGACCATTCCCCAGGACAGCTACATCCAGGCGTGCTGGGCGGCCGCAAACCGCGATCCCAAGGTCTACGACAACCCCGACGAGTTCGACGTGGACCGCAAATTCGGCAGGAAGAACCGGCACCTGACATTCGGCTTCGGCGTTCACGCCTGCCCGGGTGCCCCGACAGCGCGTATGGAGCTCCGCGTCGCCCTCGAGGAGCTGCTCAAGCGGCTGCCCGACATCACCCTCGACAATCCGGACGACGTCACCTACGAATTCCGCGGAACCGAGACTGCGGCGATCCCCTCGCTGCCGGCTACCTTCACCCCGAAACCCTGAAGGATTCCGCCAATGAAAGTGGCAGTCAACTACAAACGCTGTGAAGGTCACGCCGTCTGTGCAGCGATGGTGCCCAACGTCTTCGAGCTCGGCGACGACGACGAGCAGGTGCGCATCGTCAACGACAGTCCTGAACCGGATGACCAGGAACAGGTAGCCACCGCAGCCAAGCGGTGCCCGGTTGAAGCCATCACGGTGACCGAAGACTGATTCACCCGACGAGCGTAGGCACTGCCGCCCTACCGCCGTCACCGCCCTGGGGCACACGGATACGTTGCAGCTAGATGCACCTGCCCACGACGACCGCGTGCCCCAGGGTCCTTCAGCATCCGATCCGGCACCACCTCGCACTGACTACGACCCACCCTCGCACCTCCCTCGCCGCCGGATACCCCCGTTGCATTCGACCGACACACACCAGACAAGCCCAAATTGATGGCACCATCACCAGAAGCCAACGGCGACAACCAAGAATTTGTGCGCCGCTACCGGACCGCACGAGCAGAGCGAGTCCCGGTCGCCGGTCACGCATGCATGAATCGGCCGGACCAGGGCATGGCGATCGAACATGAACAACGACCGGTCCAAGACCGCGATGCCGACCTGGACAAACTGTTGGGAAGCAGCCGCGCATTCACCAGCCGAGAAGTCAGCGATGCGGTGGGCATACCGATGTACCGAGCCCGGAGATACTGGCGCGCGCTCGGTTTCGCCAATGTCTCCGACAGTGACGCGGGATTCACCGGCGCCGACATTGATGCCCTCTCGACACTGATCGATCTGGTGGAGGACAGGGCTCTCGATGAATCTCAAACCGTGGAAATGGCCAGGGCTTTGGGACGTGCAACAGCTCGCCTCTCCGTCACTCTCGCAGAAGAGTTGGTCAAGATTCTCGATTCTAGCGGCGCCAATGGTGCTGAACGCCGCTCCGTCGCAAGGCAAGTGGTCGATCGAGTATTGCCTGACATGGACAAACTTCTGCTCTACAGCTGGCGACGACACCTCGCCATCGCCGTCCAGCGGCTGCATCCTCATGTGAGCTCCGACGGGCCCACCAGCGCCACTGTAGGATTCGCGGACCTGGTGAGCTTTACTCGGCTCAGCCGGCAGCTGTCAGACCCCGACCTTGCCGCGCTGGTCGAGCGGTTCGAAAACCGCGTCGCAGACTTGGTCGCTTCCTATGGCGGACGGGTAATCAAATCCCTTGGTGACGAAGTGCTTTTCGTCGCCGATGACCCGGCTGTCGGCGCAGACATCGCCATCGAACTAATCGAGATCGTGCGCCGACGGCCGCGAGTACCGGGCGTGCGAATCGGGCTGGAGATGGGGCCGGTGATCAGTCATGCCGGCGACATCTTCGGTGACACCGTCAACCTCGCCAGCAGGCTGACCGCGGTCACCGAACCCAACAGCATCCTGATCGGACCCGAGTTAGCCAAGCAACTCGAGACCGGCTCCAACTACGAGCTGTCGCGGATGCCACCACTCAGTGTCCGCGGATACGGGGCGGTTCAACCTTCGACGCTGCGACGCTCTGCAGCCTCCGACCGCCCGGCATGGCGTGGCGATTCGGCGGGTCGATGGATCCCGACAGAACCGTTGGCGCCTTGGCCTGAGGACGAGACCGTCTAACTGAGATTCAGTGTTGCTCATGCTGTTTCAGCTAAACAGACCATCGCGCACAACACTGCGAAGTGTCACGCTAGTTGGGCGTGGCAACGGCCAATTCCGTTTGCGGTGAGGGCAAAAGTGTTCGCGCAAGCAAACTCACGGTGCTGGCGATCGCGCCGACCACCGTCAAGGCCGCCAAGTGCACCACCAGCATGGGCTGGCTATCAATCGAGTGGCGCACCGACAGGTAGAGGATGCCGGAACCGAACAGGCCACTGGCGAAGGCCATTGGCACCACCGGGATCAAGTACAGGTTGCGCCATCCCCCGAGCGCTGGGACCATTCGGTACACGAGTATGCCGCCGACGAGTGCGCTCATCGCGTTGGTGAAGGCCAGGAAGATCGGGTATCCGAAGACGACGAACGGTTGACGGTCCTGGTAATCGTAGACCCCCAGCACACTGATGTAGGTCAGTTCCGCGACGATAGCCATCACGACGATCGCTGCGTACATCTTCCACACTGTCCGCTTGGTTGGGGTTTTCGCGATCGTGCGCGCGATGAATACCGTTGCCCCGCCATAGAAAGACAGGTATGCCGCCGGAACCCAGACAGGTTGGTGACTGCCGAAGGTGGTGTACAAGTTCCACTGGCCCTGCTCGCGGAACCATAGGCCGTACAAGTGGTCGAACAGCGGCTCCATGAGACATGTTGCAGTCCCGCTGGCGAGGACAAACATCGGCCACCATTGCCGATTGCGGCGGCATACAACGATGGTCCATGCCAGCACGCTTACAGCCAGACCGAACGTCAGCAGCGTGGCGATCCACTGCCCTGTTGGTGATACCGGTGTGTCGAGACCTTTAGTGACGACGGGCGCCATGCTCACAGTGCGTATCTCCTCTTCAGTCGGCCGCGGGTCACTGACCGGGTAGCAGGTAACTGGGAAGGTCGGCGTGTGAGGTGCCGATCAGGCCCAGCCAGTTGAAAGGAAGGTGGTAACCGAAAACCAGGGTGAGCACACAGAATCCGAGAACGGCGAGATTGCGCACGTGGGGCTGCAGTGACGGTCGCCATCGCCGAACGCCTGTCTCGATGGGAGATTCGCCGAGCGGGCGCTCTTGGGCTTCAAGACGGGCCCAGGTGAAGACGCACCCGACAAGGGCCACCAGGATCGATTCATAGAGGGGAAACTGGTGGACGTGTCCAGGCCAAAGTGTCAGCGGTGCATAGGTTTTGGCGAACGCGTACGCATGAGTGGTGCGGATGACGACATTTTCGACGATGAAATCGAAGAGAAACTCGAACACGAAGATCGCCACGAAGAGCCTGAATTTGGTGATGGACGGCCACCGCCTGCGGATGCGGCCAGCCTCATAGCAGGCGACGATCGCGACGCCGGCACAGAAGTAGATGTACATCGGGGGACCCCAGATCAGCGACTCGGCGTAGCGCGACGGCGCGTCCGGGTTGTGGAACGGGAGAAAACGGACCCACACGCCACGGTTGACGTTGGCACTGTTCCAAGCGAAAAGGTACTGCTGCACGTTGAGGAAAGCATCCGCGACGAAGCACAGCAATCCCCCGAGGACGAACAGCCCATCGAGGCCTAACTTTCCTGTTGATCTGACCGGCTTGAACACGCAGAACCACAGAAATCCCGCCATGACAGCCAAACTGATCGCTTCAAAAATTCGGAGTCCGACCAACCGCCACGTTGGCATGACATCGGGTCCGATGCGGGGCGCCGGAACGAATGCTTCCGCACAGGTGACCCAGCGCCACACAACGATCACGCACAGGGCCACCCACACCAAACCAACCAAGGCCAGGAACGTCGCCGGCCCCTGGCGCCCCAGCGGTGGAGGAGTTTTCGGCACAGCAATGCCGCGATCTTCGTCCGCACCCTGAACCGATGAATAGCCGTGCATCATGACTCCATGGGTTACAAAGTAGATGATTTGTAATCGAATTACTTGATTTGACGTCAATACACATCAGATGTCAAGGGTTGGGGCGTACAGCGGCGGTACGCTGAACCGGTGGTGACCCAGCCATCGCGAGCCGTAATCCGCCAGCGCATCCTGCGCGAGGCACGAGACTTGTTTCAGGCCAACGGAATACGTGGCGTGACGATGACCGATGTCGCACGACAGGCCGGTTGCTCGCGCCAGCTGGTGTACAAGGTCTTCTTTGACCGACGCGAGCTGATCCTGGCCGCGGCGGTCGAACGGATCAGCGAGATTGCCGATGAAGCCACGGTCGCAGTACCCGCCAGCTCACTTGAGGACGCCTTCGTCGATCGCTCCGTGCGCATCATCGAGCAGTTGCGCAGCGATCCTGAGCTGGCGTCCCTGATCGGCGAGGGAAGCCCGGTGACCTTGCACACGGCCCTGTGGGCGCCCGAGTTAGTCGACCGCGCGATGCAGTTTTGGCGGCCGTGGTTGGAAACCGGTCGCGCTCGGGGCATGCTCCGTGCCGATCTCTCCGATGCGGACCTTGCCGACTGGTTGCACACCGTCTACGCGTCAATCGTGCTTCGACTCGATATTCCCGAAGAGCGTGAGCGCGCGATGATCCAACGGTTTGTGTTGACGTCGTTGGCGATGACAAACACGCCAGCATCCGAAACGGACTAGCAATCCGCAGTTAGATCCCTCGAAACCGGAATGACCGTGGCGCCTCGTCTTTGACAGGCGTGAGCAGCGATTCCACAGCGACTTCGGGATATTCGTCCAGGTCAGCCGCGATCGGATTATTCCGTTGCCTGCGCCGGTAGCTCGCCGGGCGGTACTGCGTCGCCGGTTAGCGTGATGGCGCCGGCGCGCAAGAGCGGCAGCACCGGTCGATCAAGGCCGAGGGACGCAGCGTTTTGCCTATGGCCGCGCGAAGATACGGGTAGATGGCCATGATCCCGACCTTCTCAGCGAAGGCACGAGCAGTCCTCTCCTCGATTTTGGCTGGGGTCCGAAACGTGAATACGGCTCCCGCATCCGCAAGGTACTGACCCCCGTGACCAGACGCAGATGCTCTGCAAGAACTTCAGCCTCGTTGTCGTCGCAGCGCGTTGGCACCTGCATACCAAATTCCTGCTCAGTAGCGTCGTCGACGCGCCGGCCCGAGTCCCGCAGCAACGTCACCATCCGCTCGGCGACGGCCAGGTAGTAGTCGACCATCGTGCGCTTGGTGCCCTTGCTCCCGAGCTGCGGGAAGTACACCTTATCGGGGTTGGTGAGCCGGACGGCGACACCGTCGACGTCGAGTTCTTCTGCGGCACTTGCCATCACGAGTTCTCCAGGACGTCGTACAGGTCGTAGTTCAGCGGCACGTCGAGCTGATCGAAGGTACAGCTCTGCGGGTCCCGGTCCGGACGCCAGCGCCGGAACTTCACGGTGTGCCGGAAGCGTCGACCCTGCACGCTGTTGCCCTCCATCTGGTCGTACGCCACTTCGCATACCCGCTCAGGACGGATCGGAATCCAGGTCTTGTCCGCGGCGGAATTCCAGCGGCTGGGTTCACCGTCCTGCGCGTCGCCGGTGCGCAGCGGTTCCAGTTCCGCCAGCAACGCGATGCGGTCCTTGACGGTGAAAGACGCTGCGCCACCGACCATGTGGAGATTGCCTTCGTCGGTGTAGAGCCCCAGGAGGATGGACCCGATGCCCTCACCACTCTTGTGGATGCGGTAACCGATCGCCACACAGTCCGCGTCCCGGGCGTGCTTGACCTTCACCATCTCCCGCTTGCCCGGCAGGTAGGCGCCGTCGAGGCGTTTGGCGACCACGCCGTCGAGTCCCGCGCCCTCGAATGTGGTCAGCCAGTGTGCGCCGAGTTCGGGGTCCTCGGTGGTCCGCGTGACGTGGCACCACTGCTTCTCGCTCACCAGGTCCTGCAAGGCGGCGCGGCGCACGCGGAACGGTTCGGCCAGCAGGATGCGGTCGCCGTCGGCCAGCGCGTCGAAGCCGATGAAGTGCGCCGGCGTCTGTTCCGCGAGCATCTGCACCCGGCTGGCCGCGGGATGGATGCGCTGGCTGAGTGATTCCCAGTCGAGCCGGATGCGGCCGTTGATCTCCCGCGGCACCACCACCTCGCCGTCGAGCACACAGCGCGGCGCGATCTCGTCCCGCAGCGCCGCAAGCAACTCCGGGAAGTACCTTCCCAGCTCTTTTCCGTTGCGCGACTGGAGCACCACTTCGTCGCCGTCGCGGAACACCAGGGCGCGGAACCCGTCCCATTTCGGCTCGTAGGACCACAGCCCGGCCTCGTCCGGCACCTTCACGGCGGCCTTGGCCAGCATCGGGTCTATCGGTGGCTGCACGGGTAAGTCCACACTCTCCATACTCACGTAGACCGGCGCGGGTGGGCAATCTCATCGCGCGGCGCGTTAGATTGCGGTCGTGTCCCAATCCCCCGCCGGCCGGTTCGCGCCGAGTCCGTCTGCCGATCTGCACATCGGCAACGTGCGGACCGCGGTGCTGGCGTGGTTGTTCGCGCGGTCGACGGGCCGGCGGTTCCTCGTCCGAGTCGAGGATCTGGACGACCGCACCTTCCCCGATGTGGCGCAGCGGCAATTGGACGACCTGGCGGCCGTCGGACTGACGTGGGACGAGCCGCCCGAATACCAGGCCACCCATGAGGGCCGGTATCTCGCCGTCGTCGATGACCTCACCGCGCGCGGCCTGACGTTCGAATGTTTCTGCAGCAGAAAGGACATCCTGCAGGCGCCGCGCGCTCCGCATGCGCCCGAAGGCGCGTACCCGGGCACCTGCCGGAACCTCAGCGACGACGACCGTGCCCAGCGCCGCGCGGCCGGACGACCGCCGGCCATCCGATTACGTTCGGACACACACGAATACACCGTCACCGACCTGCTGCACGGCACCTACACCGGCGTCGTCGACGACTTCGTGCTGCGCCGCGGCGACAACGTCCCGGCCTACAACCTGGCCGTCGTGGTGGACGACGCCGCCCAGGGCATCGACCAGGTGGTCCGCGGCGACGATCTGCTGCCGTCATCGCCGCGACAGGCGTATCTGGCTGCGCTGCTGGGCCATTCGCAGCCCGTCTACGCGCATGTTCCGTTGGTTCTCAACGCCGAGGGCAAGCGGCTGGCCAAACGCGATGGCGCGGTGACGGTTTCGGAGATCGGCGCGGAATCCGCGCTGGCACAGATCGCGACGTCGCTGGGCTACACCGCCACGACGCTCGACGGCATGCTGGCCGAGTTCGATCCGGCCCGGCTGCCGCGCGAGCCGTGGATCTTCACGGCTACCCGCCGAGAATGAGCTTGTGTGCCAATATCGAAGCGGATGTGACACATGAGCTCAGTTTCGGCCCGGGCCTACACCCGCCGCGGCACTCCGAAGACCTGGGCCAGCAAGAACCCGCGTACCGATGCCGGGATGTTCGTCATGAGCGCGGCCTGCAGCTTGGGTCCCAGCCCGACGATGTACCGCGGCCTGGGCCGCCGGGCGGTGAGCGCTTCCTCCACCACCGCAACGACTTTCGCCGGATCGACGGCCATCTTCTGCGACAGCGGCACCGTCTTCTTGAAGCCGGCGATATGCCGGCTGTACAGCGCGTGATGCGCGGGCGAGACTCCCGACTCCAGTTCGGCGACCATGTCGTCGGCCTTGCGCCACATGTCCGTATCGGTCTGCGCGGGCTCCACGACCACGACCGGAACACCCCACGGCCGCATCTCGATGCGCAGTGCTTCGGCACCGGCTTCCAGTGCGAACTTCGACGCCGCGTAGGCACCCACCATCGGTGTCGACAGCTGGCCGTTGACGCTGGAGATGAACACCACGCGGCCTCGGGACTCCCGCAACTTGGGCAGCACCGCCGCCGTCACGGCGAACTGACCGACCACGTTGACGTCCAACTGCTTCCGCCAGTCCGCGCGGGTCAGCGTCTCGACGGGACCGGCGACCACGATGCCGGCGTTGTTCACCACGGCGTCCAGCCGGTCCGGCAACGCCGCCGACAGGGCCGCGACATCATCGTCGGAGGTGACATCGAGGATCACCGCCGAAATCCGTTGCGGTGCCAGCGCCACGACCGCGGCAGCGTCGGCCTTGGTGCGGACTCCGGCGATGACATCCCACCCGGTGGCGGCGAGGTGCTGGGTGATGGCCAGCCCGATACCGCGGCCGGCACCGGTGACGAGAACTGAAGGCATGTTCGCGAGGGTAATGGCCGGGATCAGACGGTGACCGGCAGGGTGGCCAGGCCCCGCAGCGTCAGGTTGGGCTTGTAAACCGGTTCACCCGCCAACTGCGCGTTGGGGAATCGTGCCGCCAGCGCCGACAGCGCCACAGACGCCTCCAACCGGGCCAGCGGAGCGCCGAGACAGAAGTGCGGGCCCTTGCCGAAGGCCAGGTGCTTGATCACGCCGCGGTCCGGGTCGAATTCGCCGGGCCGGTCGTACATGCGCGGATCCCGTTGTGCGGCAGCCAGAAGCAGCATCATGATGTCGCCCTTGGGCACCGCCACGCCACCGATCTCGATGTCCTCGACGGCGACGCGGCTGGTCAGTTGCACCGGCGGATCGAACCGCAACGTCTCCTCGACGATCGTGGACGCCCGCGACGGATCGGCTGCCAGGGCCGCCCAGTGCCGCGGGTTGCGCAGCATCGCCAGCGCGGCGTTGGCGATGAGGTTCACCGTCGTCTCGTGCCCCGCGATCAGCAGCAGATTGCAGGTCGCCACGATCTCTTCGGAGGTCAGTTGGTCGCCGTCCTCCTCAGCAGCGATCAGCGCGGAGATCAGGTCCTCCCCCGGCGAGCTGCGCCGCTCCTCGATGAGCTCCCGCAGATACCCGCGCAGCCACAGCCCGGCCTCCATGAGGTCCGTGTTGTCCTCGGCCGGCTCGTCACCCGCTGCCACGAAGGGGTCCAGCCCACCTGCCAGCAGCGCCGACGCCCGGCTGAACAGCGGCTCGTCCGCCATCGGCACACCGAGCAGCCGGCAGATCACCGCCACCGGTAGCGGATAGGCCAGGTCGGCCACCACATCCATCGTGCCCGTCACGCCGTCGAGCAGCCCGTCGACCATGGTCACGATGTCGGCCTCGAGGGCCTTGATCACCTTGGGCGCGAACGCCTTCTGCGCCAGCCCGCGCAGCCGGGTGTGATCCGGCGGATCGAGGAACAGGAAGCCCGGCTCACCGAACGGGCGGGCCGGCCGCTGCCCTGCGGCGATCTGCTTCTGCGTCACCGTCGACTTCAACCGGTCGTTGGCCGATGCCGGGTGCCGCAGCACCTCGTCGCACTCAGCGAAACCGGGAAACACGACCAGGTTCGCGTCGGGCAGCGCCAGCGGCCCGACCTCGAGGAATCGTTCGTACAGCGGGTACGGGTCAGCCCGGTTGCCCGGATCCATCAACCCGAGAAGCAGCGTTTGCGGGTCGATCACTCCAGGTGCACCAGTCATACCGCCAATTGTGCACAGCCCGGGATCGTCGCAGGTGGCCAGCTATCGGGACCCGTAGTAGCGCCCCAGCACGTGGTCCCGCAGTTGGTCGAACTCACCGGCGATGATGGCGGCGCGGATCTGGTCGACGAGCCGGATGATGAAGCGCTCGTTGTGGATGGTGCCCAGCGTGGACGCCAGAATCTCCTTGGCCTTGAACAGATGATGCAGATACGCCCGCGTGTAGTTGGCGCACGTGTAGCAATCGCATTCGGCGTCAATGGGATTGAAGTCGCGCTTGAACCGGGCGTTGGTGATGTTGAAGCGGCCGGTCGCCGAGTACATCGCGGCGTTGCGGGCGACCCGCGACGGCGACACACAGTCGAAGGTGTCGGCGCCGGCCTCGATGGCGGCGAACAGATCATCGGGCTCACTGATGCCGAGCAGATGCCGCGGTTTGTCGGCGGGCAGTTCGTCGGTGACCCAGCCGACGATGGTCGCCAGGTTCTGCTTCTCGAGGGCGCCACCGATGCCGTAGCCGTCGAAGCCGTGCCCGTCCTCGTCGACGATGCCGACGAGCCCCTTGGTGGCCTGCCGGCGCAGGTCCTCGTACTGCGCGCCCTGCACCACCCCGAACAGCGCCTGCGCCGGTTTGCCCGCGCGTTCGATGCTGAGGCGGCGGTGTTCGGCCAGGCACCGCACCGCCCACCGGTGGGTCCGTTCCACCGAACGTTCTTGATAGGCACGGGTGTTCACCAGGGTCGTCAACTCGTCGAAGGCGAAGATGACGTCGGCGCCCAGCTGATGCTGAATGCCGATCGACACCTCGGGCGTGAACCGATGCTTGTCACCGTTGAGGTGCGAGCGGAACGTCACCCCGTCTTCGTCGACGTGGGCCAGCCGCTCTTTTCCTTCGGCAATGATGTCGTCGGCCTGCAACCGGGCCGTGTCCATGGCCAGCACCTTCTTGAAGCCCACCCCGAGCGACATCACCTGAAAGCCACCGCTGTCGGTGAACGTCGGCCCGGGCCAGTTCATGAAAGCACCGAGCCCGCCCGCCTCGTCCACCACATCAGGCCCCGGCTGCAGGTACAGGTGGTAGGCATTGGACAGAAGCGCCTGCGCCCCAAGTGATTTCATGGTCTCCGGCAGAACGCCCTTGACCGTCGCCGCGGTACCGACGGCGATGAACGCCGGGGTCTGGATGTCACCGTGCGGCGTGTGGATCACCCCGGCCCGGCCACGCCGGTCCGGCAGCTGCGCGGTGACTTCGAAGAACTGCTGACTCACCGGTGTATTCAATCAATTCCCCGACCCGACACCCGAATGCCGGCTAACTACGCGGAAACAAACAGGTCAGGACGGTTACAGGGATTTTCTGTGAATTTGGTGAAAGGCCCGTTGGCGAACCCCATAATGCACTGGATGACCCGCCGTCCGGACGGTTCGCACTAATTAGGAGCACAAGTTATGAAGCGTGGTTTGGTTGTCGCGGTCGCTGGTGCCGCGGTTCTGGCCGCCGGCCTGACCGGCTGTTCCAAGGACGACAAGAAGTCGTCCGGCTCGTCGGCCACCGCGTCGGCCTCGGCGTCGTCGGCTGCGGGTAACTCCACCGCAGGCTCCGGCACTGCGAAGGTCAGCATCGACGGCAAGGCCCAGGACGTTCAGGGCCAGATCGGCTGCACCACGGCGGCCGGCAACGTGGTCATCGCCATCGGCAACGCCTCGGGCGGCCTGGGCGTCACCCTGACCGACGCCGACCCGCCCGTCGTCAAGACCGTCGGCCTGGGCGCGGTCAACGGCGTGACGCTGGGCTACACCGACGGTGTCCCCGGCGGCGAGGCCAAGGCCACCAAGGACGGCAAGACCTACAAGGTCAGCGGCACCGCCACCGGCGTCGACATGGCCAACCCGATGGAGCCCACCAAGAAGCCCTTCGAGATCGAGGTGACCTGCCCCTAGCAGGTACTCACGACAGACACGGGTGGTGTTCCGGATTGCCGGAACACCACCCGTTCTGCGTTGCAGGAGAAGTTGCAAATTCCCACCTAAAGGCCTGGTCGCGGGAGTACCGTCCGGTTCACGCCTAGCCGGGGGAACGCCGATGTCAGTGCAGATGTGGCCAACCAGAAGTCCCGCCGTCCGCGGTGTGCCGCGCGTCTTCCTGTTGCTGGCGCTGTGCTGTGCACTGCTCGTGAGTCCGGCCACCAACATCACGTCGAGCTTCGTCGTCGGCCTGATGAACACCGTGATCGGCATCGGTGGCCGGGGCGATCCGACGTCGGCCAACATCCCGGCCAAGCTCAACCACACCGTCGTGCCGCCGGGCTACGCCTACCTGCCCATCAACTACCCGGCGTCGATCCAGCTGTCCGCGAGCACGACCGTCTCCGGGCCGAAGGTGTACGACGCCATCACTTCGCGGCCCGGCGAGCAGCTGATCGTCGCGGGCTATTCGGAAGGCAGTCTGGGCGCAGAGTGGGCCAAACGTCGGCTGCTGGCCAATGGCACCGGCCCCGCGCCGTCGCAGCTGTCGTTCGTGATGATCGGCTCGCCCTTTGCCGGCAACGGCGGCATCTTCGAGCGGTTCCCCGGCATGAATGTGCCCTTCATCGTCAACAATCAGGGCCCGTCCGCACCGTCGCCCTACGACACCACGTTCTATACGCGCGAGTACGACCCCTACGCCGACTTCCCGGCGTATTTCAATCCGCTGTCGTTGGCGAACAGCCTGCTCGGCGTGATGTACGCGCACCCCGACGCGTACTACGACTCGTACATCCCCGGCACCACGCCCGCCATCATCACCGTCGTGCCCGACAACGGCGCCGGCGGAACGGACACCTACGTGTTCATCAGGACTCCCGATCTGCCGCTGCTGGTGCCGCTGCGCATCGGCGCCGGTGCCATCGGATTGACACCGCTCGTCAAACCGCTGCTGGACGCTGTCGAGCCGCTGCTGCGGGTGCTGGTCGACATGGGCTACACCGATCGCGACAACCTGAATCCGGCCAAGAAGACGCCGTTCTCGTTGTTCACGCCGCTGTCGAAGATCGTCGAGACGCTGAACGCGATACCCGGTGCTCTGCAGGAAGGCGCCAACAATTTCGTCGACGACATCCGGGCCGAACTGCACCTGCCGCCCCTGGCGGCGACACCAGCGGCGACTCCGCCCGTCACTTCTCTGGATGTCTCCGCCAAGAAGACCGCGGCGCCGGTGGCGGCGATCGTCGAGGACAAGCCCGCGGCGAGCACGAAGGTCGACGACACCGACGCCAAGACCGACGTGAAAACCGACCCGAAGGCCGACGTCAAGACGGACCCGAAGACCGACGTCAAGAGCGAGCCGGCGCAATCGCCCGCCGCGACGCCGGCCACCGACACCGATCAGAAGTCGGCCGACGCCACCGAGCCAGAGACGAAATCGACCAAGCCCCAAGCAGATCCGGACACGCCACCGGCCAAGTCGACGAAGCCGAAGACCGATCCCGACGCACCGCCGGTGAAGGTCACCAAGCCGAAGAAAAAGAAGAACGCGCCCACCGCGGACGCCGACACCCCGAAAGATGCCCCGAAGACCGGGCCGAAGACGGGTGCCACGGCCGCAGCGAAGGACACCCCCAAGACCGAGCCCAGCCCAGCCGCGGCCTGAGCCGCCGTCAGGACGTCGGTTCGGGCCGCGTGATGCGCCAACCGAGTTCGGCCCGCGACCGGATCCCCAACTTCCGGTAAATCCGGGACAAGTGCACCTCCACCGTCTTGGCACTGACGAACAACTTCGCCGCCACCTCACGATTACTCATCCCCGACGCCACCAACTCGGCAATCCGACGCTCCGAAGCCGTCAGCACCGCACCCCGATCAGACCGCTCATCGATCCGACCCAACGCACGCCGCGCCTGCTCCGCCCACAACGGCGTACCCAACCCCTCGAACGCCGCCAACGCCTCCTGCAACGTCACCACCGCCACCGCCCGCCGACGCTGACGACGCTGCAACTGCCCCAACACCAACACCGTGCGCGCCCGCTCAAACGGCATCGACAACCCGTCATGCTCGACCAACGCACACTCAGCGACCGCAACCGCCTCATCCACACGGCCCAGCGCACCCAAAACCAGAGCCCGGCACCGCCCACCGACCGCCAACATCCACCGGCGACCCAACCGCCGACCATTGGCCTCCAAAGCCACCACCAACGACTCGGCCTCAACCAATCGACCCAAACCCACCAACGCCTCCACCGCATCAGGCACCCACTCGGCGACGTAAATCTCCGTCGCCTCGCGCCGCTGCGCGAAGGTCGACAACAGCGGCTCGAGCGCGGCCAGCGCGGCGTCGTAGTTGCCCAGCGAGAGGTCCAGGAAGCCGAGGGCCATGATCGCCCATCCGGTCAAGATGAAGCACTCGGACAGAGGCACGGTGGCAAGGACATCGCGGACTGCGTCACGCGCGGTGTCCTCCCTCCCCGTACATGCGGCGCACCGCGCTCGCATGACCAAGGCCGCGGTGTGGTGGAAGCCGCCCAGATGCACAGCGCGTTCCATGGCGTCGTCTGCCAGCAGCGTGGCGGCGGCAAGGTCCCCGCGCCAGATCTCGTTGTGTACGGCGTTGATTGCGACGAAGTTCTGGTCGGTCTCCACTCCGCCGTCGATGCACTGCTGCCTGATGGCGCGGAACTCGGCGCGTGCCGCATCGAGTTTCCCGGTGCACGACCACAAGGTGGCCCTGTGCATGCGGGGCAGGAAGAATGCCGACGTGGCCGTGTCTCCGTCGTCCAATTCGATTGCCCGCTGCAGACTTTCCTCGTCGACGCCCTCGCCCAGCCAGAATCGCACCAGGGTCCGCATGCTCAGCGCCTGACTCAACAACGCGGGCTGCCCGAGCCGGGTTGCACAATCGGTGGCTTCGTCGATTCGGCGTGCCGCGAGCGCGTGCTGGTCGATGTTGTAGAGCGCAAACGACATCGGCACCAAGATCTGCACCTGCGCCGCCAGATCGGCTGCGGCCTCATCGAGAGCACACTCGAGCAATCGGGCTGCCCCGCTGTGACTTCGATCGACGATCTCGATGGCGCCGAGCAAGCTGAACGCTTGCGCCCGAACCGGTCCCGGGACATCTTCTCCCACCGTCCGATTGAGCAGCGCTCGGGCGCGGTCGGCGTCGCCGGCGTTGTAGTGGTGGTTCGCCTGGCGGATCCGGCGCTCGGGGGTGTCGCCGCCGAGTCCGGCTGCCAGATCGAGCAATTCGGCCGCGGCGGCCGGGGCTCCCCGGATGAGCGCTCTCTCCGCGGCGATGTCCAGGGCCTGCAGCGTGTGCGGATCGCCCCGCGTGACCGAGAGCGCGAGATGACGGGCGTGCAGCTCCGGATCGTCGATGGCCGCAGCCAGCCGGCGATGCGTCGCGCGCCGTTGCGCCGGGGTCGCGGCAGCATAGACGCCGGCCGCCAACAGCGGGTGCGTGAAGCGAATCCGCTGCCCCTCGATCCCGACGATCCCATTGGCCTCGGCATCCTCCAACAGCGCCACGACGCCGTCCGCCGGCGAATCCGTCACGCGGGCAACAAGTTCCACCGAAGGGGTGGCAGCACACGCCACCACCAACAACGCCTCGCGCGCGTCAGCGCCGACGCTGCCGATCCTGTCCTGGACCAACTCGGCGAGCGAGCCCGGCCATGACATCTCGCCTGTCGACGCCGGAGTACCGATCGTGCGGGCCAGTTCGAGCGCATAGAACGGGTTGCCACCGGAAATCTCGTGAATCCGGACCATGGTGGGCCGGGGCAGACTCAGCCCCAGCCGCTCGGCGAGCAGACCGTGCAATTTCCCAAGGCTCAAGGGCGACAACTGGATCCGGGTGATCGCGTCCGCTCTCGGCAGCTGCAGCCATGACACGGCGGCACCGTGTAGAGGTTCGGTGCGGACCGTACCGACCACGGCGACCCGGCCCACCAGTCGCCGCGCGGCGAAAGCCACCACCTGCCGGCTCGAGGTGTCCAGCCATTGCAGATCGTCGATCGCGATGATCACCGGCGACTCATCAGCCAGCCGCTCGATCACCGACAGGAAGCCGGCCGCCACCGCCCGCGGATCCGTCGCCTCATCATCGTCACCCGCCCCGCGCAACAACACCCGGTCCATCGCGATCCGCTGCGGGGCAGGCAAATCCGTCAACACGGCGGCATCGACGGCGCCCAACAGATCGGCAAGTGCGGCGTAGGCCAACACCGACTCCGCCGCAGCCGTACGCGCCGACAACACCCGGACACCCGAGGTGCGTGCCTGATCGATCACCGACAACCACAGCGTCGTCTTCCCGATGCCGGCCTCACCCTCCAGGAGCAAGGCGGCGGGCCACCGTGACGGGGCCAGGAACTCGCCGATCACTCGCGGCTCGTCCAGGCGATTTCCCAGCACACCGCGATTATGCGCTGTGAAATTCCTTGGGGATACCCCTACGGAAACTATGCGTCAGCCCGGAAACTCGATGTCTTTCGCCACACTGAGACGCTGCGCGGGAAACCCGGCCCGGTCACATGTCCGGGTGACGATGTCCGCGGAGTCGGCCACGAAAATCCCGAAAGCCACCTCGTCGTTGGGCACCGAAATCACGGTTGCGACGCGTACCGATGCCTCGGTGGTGGACAGTGACAGGGCTGCCGCAGCAAGCGTCGCGGCCGCTTCAGCAAGCATCGGCCCGATGAAACTCGGGTGGTACCACTCGACGAGATAGCACGGCTCCACCGGAAGCATGAACGCAACGTATGACATGGACCGCGCGAGCGAAATAAGGGTTCTCCCTAACCCTGCCGCTAGCACTTCATCGGGGTTCGAGAGTGCGCACAGATCGCGATCCCCCGCTAATCGCGATCTGTCCGCACGCTCGGCGCCGCCGAGCCACTCTCAGCGATCACCCAGCCAACACTTTACATACCATTGGTCTTGAATTACGATTTCCGCAGCACCTGTCCATTCATGGGGGGATCACGTCGCGAAAGGCGCCAGACGTGACCGCAACACATCTCAGGGAGCGTCGGCCGTGGTCACGGTCGAGGACTTCTCACGCGTAGTCTCCTCGATCTACGATTCCGCGGTCCAGCCAGAGCGATGGACCGCGACAATGGCCCAACTCCACACCATGTTCGAGGCAACCGGTGGGGCTGCCCTGGTATTGGCCGATGGCGTGAGCCGCGCACCCCAGAGCGTCACCATCCCGACCGACGCCCTGGCCGAGTACGCCGAGTACTACCGTCACATCGACTACCTCCTCGAGGCCGTCGAGAACGGGCCCGTCGGGTATGTGCACAGCTGCCAGGAACTCGCCGAGCTGCAGCCGCAGGCAGAGTTCCTCATGGACTGGATGCGGCCGCACCGACTCGACGACGGGCTGTTCGTCCGCCTGACCGATGGACCGCAGCCTGCCACCTGGCTCGTCGCCACCGAGAAACGTTCCGACCCGTTCGACACCCCGGACCGCGTCCACCTCACAGAGGCACTGGTCCCCCACTTCCAGCGCGCATTGCGCATCCAGCACGACCTCAGCGCGGCCACCCATCAAATCCGGAACATCTCGTCGGCGATGGACAACGTCACGCGCATCGGGATGGCCGTCGTGGACTGCACGTTGTCGGTGCGATACCTGAACACCGCGGCCGAGAACATCGTCCGCCGGCACGACGGATTGACCATCCGGGAAGGCTCGTTCGAGTTCGCGCACCCGCCCGCCGACGCAGCGCTGCGCCACGGCATCAACGCCGCACTCGGGCAGACCGGATCGGTGGTGCGGGGCGGCACCTCGCTGTTGTGCCCGCGCCCATCGGGCCTGCGCCCGTACGTGATTCACGTGCTGCCGTTCCAGCACGTGACGGCTCCGCTCGCCGAATCGCGGGCGCTGGTGCTCATCCTCGATCCCGAGCGACACCCGGAACCGGACACCGAGATGCTGCGCCGCCTGTACGGGTTGACGACGGCCGAAGCGGCAGTGGCCATCAGGCTGATACAGGGCGACGGCATCAAGCCCATCGCCGAGAGCATGTGCCTGTCTGCCGGCACTGTCCGAACCCACGTGCAACACATCTTCGACAAGACGGGCACCCACCGCCAGGCCGAGCTCGTGCGCACGCTGCTCGCCATATCCCTGTAGTGCGCCAAGGAAATACGCCAATCGACTGATTGCACCGGCGGGCCCGATGCCGGAGCCTTTTTCCAAGGAACAAGGAGGCCTCATGGGCAACGACACCACCGGACCTGGAATCCAGCGCTGCGACGTCTGCATCGTCGGGGCCGGAATCGCCGGTCTGAACGCCCTTTTCACCACCTCCCAGTACCTGTCGCCGGGTCAGCGGGTGATCCTGCTGGACCGTCGGCACCGACCGGGCGGCATGTGGGTCGACACCTACGACTACGTGCGCCTGCACCAGCCACACCCGTTCTTCACCGTCGGGAACATCGGGTGGACACTGGGCGCCGAACCGTCGCACCTGGCCACCAAACACGAAGTGCTGGCGCACTTCGACCATTGCCTCGACGTGCTGCGCCGGCGCATCGCGGTGGACGAATATTACGGCTGGACAATGCAATCCGATGCCGAGGCCGACGGCGTGGTCCGCATCCAATGTGCTTCCGACGACGGCCGGAGCATGGTCATCGAAGCCAAGCATCTGATCAAGGCCACCGCAGCCGACGTCGAACCGAACGACCCGCTGCCGGTGTCCAGCACCAGCGTCCACTCGGTGTCACCGAACTACTGCGACATGCGCGGCGGTGACATCGACGCCAGCGGCGCGCCGGTGTGGGTGATCGGCAGCGGCAAGACCGCGATGGACACCGCGTACGCACTGATCACCCGTCACCCCGGACGCGAGGTGAATCTGCTGGCCGGTTCGGGAACCTACTTCGCGCACCGCGACCGCCTGTTCCCGACCGGCGGCAAGCGATGGTGGGGTGGACTGACGTTCAATGCCTTGGTCGACGACCTGACGCGGCTGTTCGACGGCACCAACGAAGAAGAAGTGGCCCGCCGCTGGCGGGAACGCTGCGGGGTGTGGGTGACGCCCGAGACCGGCAATTTCCTGCTCGGGTTGTTGTCGACGGCGGAGCGCGACGCCATCGCCGCCGGTCTGGCCGACATTGTCATGGACCATTTCGTGGATGCCGTCGATCGCGACGGGCGGACCGAACTGCAGTTGCGCAGCGGCGCCGTCCGGGAGATCGATCCGGACAGCTGGATCGTCAACTGCACCGGGTACCTGCTGAAGCGTTCGGGGCCGTACGAGCCCTACGCGTCGCCCAGCGGCCGGGTGCTGTCATTGAACAGCAGGGCGGCGACACTGCATCTGACGACGTTCATGGGCTACTTCCTGCCCCATCTGATGTTCACCGGCCAACTCACCGAGGTGCCGCTCTACGAGCTCGACATGATCGACCTGCGGCGCAAGTGCAACGCGGTGTTCCCCCACACCTTGATGACGCTGGCGCTGCACAATCTCAGCCTCTTGACGGATGCTTTGCCCGCCAAGGTTTTTCAGGACTGCGGGCTGGACTTCGCGAAGTGGTATCCGATGCCACGTCAGCTCGTCGGGACGGCCCAGTTCCTGGCAACCCACCGCCGTCGGCGTCCGCACCTGCAGCGCACCCTGGATACCGTCGCGCGGCGGTTCGACGTCCACTGCGCCCCGCTCGAGAGGAACAGCGCACGCCTACTCAGCCAGTGACAGCTCCGGCGGCGGGACCCGCAGACCGCGGGTGAGGACCAGTAGGTACACCACGCCGATCGCCATCCAGATCACCCCGAGAGTCAGTGCCGCACTGCCGAGTTGGGTGAGCAGGTAGACGTCGACGATCGCGCCGATCAACGGAATCGCCACGTACGTCAAGGGATTCAGTCGCTTCTCGTGGCGATGCCGGACAAAGTAGCCGATCACCGACAGGTTCACGAGCGTGAAGGCGGTGAAGGCGCCGAAGTTGATGAACGACGTCGACGTCGCGACGCTGAGGAACACCGCCCCCAGGCCGATCAGCCCGCACAGCACGATGTTGAAGACGGGCGTGAAGAACCGGGGCGACAGCTTGCCGAAGAACTTCTTGGGCAACACCGAGTCTCGGCCCATCGCGTACAGCAGCCGGGACACGCTGGCCTGCGCGGCCAGGCCCGAGGTGAACTGGCCGATGATCAGACCGGTCACGAAGAACGCGGCGAACAGCGCCCCGCCGATGGTCCGGGCGGTGTCGGCGGCGAGCGAATCGGCATTCGTGAACGTGCCGCCAGGCTGGACGAGCGTCAGGACGTAGGCGACCGCGACGAAGACCACGCCGCCGATGAGCGCGACGAGCATGATGGCGCGCGGGATGTTGCGCTGCGGATTCTTGGTGTCCTCGGTGAGCGTGCTGACGGCGTCGAACCCGAGGAACGAGTACGCCGCGATGGCCGCGCCCGCGGCGATCGCGGAGAAACCGCCGGTGCCGCTGAACGGTGTGCCGGACAGCAGCGAGCCGGCGCCGTGGTGAGAGACCATGTGGGCCACCGCGAAACCGACGAACAGGGCGATCACCAGGAACTGCAGGGCCATCAGGACCAGATTGGCCTTGTCGGCCACCTTGAGTCCGAGGATGTTCAGCGCGGTCGTCAGAACGATGAAGAGCACGATCCACACCCACGCCGGTACCGACGGGAATTCACCGGTCAGGTACGCGGCGCCGATCAACCAGATGACCAGCGGCAGGAACAGGTAGTCGAGCAGGATCGTCCAGCCGACCAGGAACCCGAGCCGCGAATCCAGCGCCTTGCGGACGTAGGTGTACGACGAGCCCGCGACCGGATAGTGCACCGACATCTTCGCGTAGCTCGCGGCGGTGAACAGCATGGCCACGGTGGCCAGCAGATAGGAACCCGCGCTGGCGCCCGCGGACGCCTCGGCGATCACGCCGAAGATGCCCAGGACGATGATCGGCGCCATGTAGGCGAGGCCGAACAGCGTCACGCCACCCAGGCCGAGGGTGGCGTTGAGGTGGCCGGCCTCGTCGGTCTGCTGCGCGGTTTCGGTCATGAGCGTCCTTCGGGGTTGACGGTCTGCGGCTGCCACCGCTGTTGCACGAGCTGGCCGCCGTAGACGGGCAGTTCGATGGGGTCGTCATCGGCGTGCAGCTGTTCCCACACCCGGTTGACCCCGGCGGTGCCATGGGTCCGCACCGCCGTCACCCGGTCGAGGTCGATCGTCAGATACGTGACCTCCGGCTCGGCGTGGGCTGCCTCAGCAAGTACCTCACCCTCGGGTCCGACGTAGATGCTCTGCCCGCGCCCGAGTGGCCCGGCGGCGTTGACGCTGAGGTAGTAGATCTGGTTCGTGATCGCGTTGGCGCGGGCCAGGACGAGTTCCTGCGCGCGGTCGTCGGACGTCGTCTTGACGATGTTGAACACGACCTCCGCGCCGAGCCACGCGATCTGCCGGGTCGCCTCGGGGAACCAGCTGTCGTAACAGATGTTGACGCCCATTCGGCCGACACCGGGTACATCGAAGGTCGTGAAACCGGCGCCGGACGCCCACGGTTCGTGCGGGCGCCACGGGAACACCTTGCGGTACGACGAGACCAGACGACCGTCGGGGTCGAAGACGAGAGCGGTGTTGTAGACCCGGCCGTCGTCGCCGCGCTCGGCGATCGAACCGGGCACCAGCCAGACGCCGGCGTCGGCGGCCACGGCGCCGAGCCGCTGCGCGAGCGGTCCGGTGAGCGGCTCGGCAACCGCGTCGAAATAGGCCGCAGGGTCGTCGGCGCCGTCGCTCGCGCCGAGCAGGTGAATCTCGGGGAAGACCACCATCTGGGTGTCCGGGTGCTCAGCGCGGATCGCCGCGAGCTCCGCAGTCAGTTCGGCCACCGGGTCGTCGCCCTGCAGTGGGCTGGCCTGGACGAGGGCAACCCGCCAATGTCTGCTCATCTCACCTCACCGTCGGCGGTCACGGCCCTAGTGTGCGCCGGGACACAGTTCAACGCTCGGACAATCTGGGGATTTTGCGTGTGCCCATTCGACATTCCGTACACCGGCGTGGTTTCAGCGATGATGCGCGTCGAAGAACCGCCAGATGACGTCGGTCGCGTTCAGCGCCGTCGACGGCGGCGGCAGGTCGCCAAGTCGTTGCGCCAACGGGCTCGGGACGCCGCCGGGCCACTGATGGCCGGCGCCGGCGATGCTGATGAGTTCGACGGTGCGGCCGCCGGGACAGTCGGCGGCCTGTGTCGTCACGGCGCCGGCAGTCGATGTCACCGGAGCACCGCACGCGTCGATGCCCCGCCACGTCGCGTTTACCGCGGGCACCGACGGCCCGTCGACGTTGGGCGCACCGGTGAGCGTCCGGGCCTTGCCCGGCCCGCCGTCGAACGGGACGCGGTCGTCGGCGGTCCCGTGGATCTGCAGCACCGAGGTCGGTGCGGCGTGCGAACAGTCGGTCAACAGCGTCCCGGCGACGGGGGCGACCGCGGCGAACAGGTCCGTCTGGCACGCGAGGCGCAGCGCCATCATCGCGCCGTTGGACATCCCGGCGACGTAGACCCGGGCCGGATCGATGGGCAGCTGCGCTTCGATCGCACCGACCATGGCGGTGATGAACCCGACGTCGTCGATGTCGCGGTTCTTCGGTATCCCGCAACAGGTCCCGGCGTTCCAGGCGCGATCCATGCCGTCGGGATAGGCGACGACGAACCGGCCGGCGTCGGCCTCGGCGTCCCAGTTGTAGGCGCGCTCGGCCTGCGCCCCGTCGCCGTACCCGCCGTGCAGCATGACGACCAGCGGCGCCGGGCCGCTGAGCCCGTCGGGCCGGTAGAGGTGGAAGGTGCGGGTCAGGCCACCGGACTGCACCGACTGACTCGACGCGTTTGTCGGGGCACCGGAGGCCGGGTGCGTGCCGCAGCCGGCGAGCGCCGGCAGCGCGAAGACGAGCATGACGGCACTCAGTGCCCACAGCAGCCGGCGGCTCATGCGTCCATGGTGCACCCCGCATCCGACCCACGCCTGCCAGAATTGAGCGGTGACTTCAGCAATTCGCGTCATCCGCGCTGACGAACGCTGGCACTGGCGCAACGAGTGGCTGGAATCGTGGCAGTCGTTCCCGGCGACCGGTAACTTCGATCTGGCGGCCAACGCGCACGGCCTGCTGATGATCAACAACGACGACACTGTCGACCCCGGTGAGGGCTTCGACGCGCACGACCACCGGGATATGGAGATCATCACCTGGGTGCTCGAAGGCTCACTGGTACACAAGGATTCGTTGGGCAACGAGAGCACCATCTATCCGGGCCTGGCCCAGCGGATGAGCGCGGGCACCGGCCTGCGGCATTCGGAGCGCAACGGCGCCGGGCGGCAGGAACGCCGGCCGCTGCGGGTCGTCCAGATGTGGATTCCGCCCGAGGAACTCGGCGGTGCACCCAGCTATCAGGAAGCCGACATCTCCACAGCACTCGCCGGAAATGCGTTGATTCCCATGGCTTCTGGCATGCGCAAGTACCGGGACGACGCCGCGATCACCTTCGGCAACAGCTATGCCGCGCTGCACGTCGCACGGTTGGATGCCGGTCACGCGGTGCAGGTGCCGGACGCACCGTACGGCCACGTCTTCGTCACCCGCGGGCAGGCCGAATTCGAAGGCTCCGGTCCGCTGTATCGCGGTGACGCCGTGCGACTCACCGCGAGCGGCGGACAACGCATCACCGCGGCCGACGAGGGCGCCGAAATTCTGGTCTGGGAGATGCACACCGTCGCGGTGAACGTATAGCTAGCGTCCCCACCGCGCCAAGGCGACGGTCGCGGCATTGGCCCCGCACATGCCGTGCCCACCCGGTCCCGGTGGCGTGGCCGCCGAGCAGATGTACATGCCCGGGACACCGATGGTGTACGGCGAGAGCGTGGTTCGCGGCCCGAAGGCCAGCTGCCGGATGTCCTTGGCGCCGGTGTTGATGTCGCCACCCACGTAATTGGTGTTGTAGACCGACATCTCGGTGGTGGACCGCACGGCCTGTCCGACGATGCGATCGCGGAATCCGGGGGCGAACCGCTCGATCTGCGCGATGATCGCCTCGGTGGCGTCGCCGCTGTAGCCATTGGGCACATGCGCATACGCCGACACCGGATTGACAGTGCCGACCGAGCGCTCCGGGTCGGCCAGGTACTGCTGGAACGCCAAGACGAAGGGACGCTGCGGCATCCGGCCCGCGTGGATGTCCCGTTCGGTCGTGGCGATCTCGGCGAAGTCACCGCCCAAATGCACGGTACCGGCCCGGCGGGCCGCCACGTTGGTCCACGGCACATCGCCCTCCACCGCGAAGTCGACCTTGAAAGCGCCTGGGCCGTAACGGAACCGATCGAAGGCGCGCCGCACGCGCGCCGGCAGCCGGTCTCCGAGGATCCCGGCAATGGCAGTCGGCGACAGGTCGAAGACGGTGATGTCGGCGGGCGGCAACTGGGATGCAGCGGTGATCCGCACGCCCGTCTCGATCTTGCCGCCCAACTCGGTCAGCACCGCCTCGAGGGCGTTGGTGATCGCCTGTGATCCCCCGGCGGCCACCGGCCAGCCGTTGGCGTGCCCGGCAGTGATGATGCCCAGCCCGATCGCCGAGGTCAACGGGTGGTGCAGCGGCTGAAAGGTATGTGCGGCAACACCTCCGAACAGCGCACGCGCCTGCGGTGTCCGGAAGACGCGGGCCAGCGCTGCCGCGGGCAGCACCGTCGGCGCCCCGAACCTGGCGAGCCCCAACGGATGTCGCGGCACCCGCAGCAGCGGGCCCATGATGTCCTCGGACAGGGCGTCGAACCGGCGCGACGGTCCACCGAACAGCATTTTCCACCGTGGTCCGTCGGTCCCGAGCCCGGCGGCTGTGGTCTCGACCGAGCGGTAGAGGGCGCCGGCGGAGCCGTCGTCGAGCGGGTGGACGCAGTCGATGTCGGTCCACTTCCACTGCAGGCCATGGCGATCCAGGCCGAGGTCCTTGATGAACCTGGAGCCCGCCGGCATCACATGGATGGCGGCGCAGTCGTCGAACACCAGGCCCGGTAGGACGTACTCGCTGGAGCGGATGCCGCCGCCGATGCGGTCGGTGGCCTCCAGCACCGTGACGTTGATTCCGTTGGCGGCCAAGGTGATGGCGGCGGCGAGTCCGTTGGGCCCGGCGCCGACCACAACCGCATTACTCATGCGCGATCCGCCTTCGCTACCCGCTGGCCCCTCATCACTGCAGGACTCCCGCCCGCTGCCACGTGACGTTGAGCGGGATCGGGCCGTTGGGCAGCCACGGCTGCTCGTCGACCAGGTCCTTCACATTCCACGTGCCGCGCTCGATGACGCCCAGTGCCGCGTCGATCACCTTGTACTCCTGCGTCATCTTGTGGATAGGCTGCGACTCCACCCAGGCAATGACGAACTCGCCCGGCTCGAACTGCGCCTCTGACTGGATAGCCCGGATCAGGTCTTCATTGTGCAGGTGCCCGTCACCGAAGTTGAAGCCGATGATGGTGTTGCAGGACATCTCGCCTTCGCGCACGGTGCGGGTGTCGATGTCGGGCAGGCATTTCAGCAGCACAGAGTACAAACCGCGGCCCTGGCTGTGCATGGCCCGCCACGCCGTCACCTGCTGGGTGAACACTTCGGCGGTCAGCGGGTCCCATCCGAAGGCGACGTACTGGTCGGCCGAGTTGGGCGACGACCGGGTGACGCGGTTGAGCTTCTGCTCGGCACCGGGTGTGAAGGTCCACACCGCCGACGCCCAGTTGCCGGCGTACTGGCGCATGGCCGGCAGGAACGACACGAGGTCGGGGCGCAGGTTACCCAGGATCGGGAAGAACGACAGCGCCGCGGCGAGCACGATGGCCAGCCAGCCCGGGTTCATGTCCCACACCGCGTAGCCGTCCCCGTTGGGGAAGCCCAGGAACAGGAAGATGGTGGCGTACGCGAACAGCACGTTCCATTCCACCGGTACCGCCAGCGGGAACGTCGAGATGATGAACAGGTGGAAGCTGACCATGATGGCGGCGGCCGCGATGGACAGCCACGGCCACGGCGAGAACAGAAGTGCCAGCGGCGCAGCGATTTCCACGATGCTGCCCGGCCCGTGCGCCATGAAGGTGGCCAGGTGCGACGGCCGCAGGTCCTCGGGGAAGTTGCGGTAGTGGGCCCGCTTGAGCCACTTGAACGGGATGGCGGGGCTGTTGCTCACCATCGGCGGAATGACGTTGGTGAAGTGCAGGCCGAATTTCGAGACCCCGGCCCAGATCCAGACGGTGCCGATCAGCAGCTTGCCGGCGATGATCATGTTGACGAACGGCAGCGTGGCGAAGAAGATCAGCGCCGGCAGGTACTGCTCGCCACGGCCGGCGAGGAAGATCGTCTTGTCCCGCAGGCCGATCAGCACGAACAGGATGATCGGTGCAATGAACAGCGCTGGGTTGACCAGTCCGGAGGTGTTGTCGGGCAACGCTTTCGACAGCGATTCACTGGGCACGCCGGGCAGCACCAAGGCGATGAGCACGGTGGCCATCAGGGCGACGTACACGACGATGTCGAACCAGGTTCGCCGGTCGCCGTTCGTGAACGGCACCGC
Source organism: Mycobacterium sp. SMC-18 (assembly GCF_045310895.1). Classification (NCBI taxonomy): domain Bacteria; kingdom Bacillati; phylum Actinomycetota; class Actinomycetes; order Mycobacteriales; family Mycobacteriaceae; genus Mycobacterium; species Mycobacterium sp. SMC-18. The sequence continues at coordinate 55,916 of NZ_JBJIAL010000020.1, read as the reverse complement.
CTTCCACGGCCGCAGCCGAATGGTGTTGGGCTTGGCCCAGAATCGGAACCCGCCCGTCATCGGCTTGGTCTTGCCGGCCAGCGGTCCCCAGGAGCCGGCGAATCCGACGAGTTCCAGCAGGACCGTCCACAGGATCACCTTCTGGTACACGATCGGCTGGTCCCACCACTGCGAGACGTGCCAGAACGCCGGCAGGTGTGATGTCGCGGTCGCGATCGTGACACCACCGATGGCGTAGAAGACCGTGAGTTTGAGGATGTAGAGGACGTGGATCATGCGCGGTGCGCCGTACCCTTCGTCCACCCACTTGAGGCACATGATGCGGAGCCGCTCCTGCAGCGGCATGCGGAGAAACTCTTCCAGGTCGACCTTGGGCAAGGTCGGTTCGATGAATCCCATGAGGTGAGCTCCTTTGCTGGTATCAGGCTAGATTCGCGGATCGGCGGCGGTGAGGGTTTTGCGCAGGGACGGCTTGTCGATCTTGCCGACGGGGTTCTTCGGCAGCGTCTCCAGGACCGTGATATCCACGGGCAGTTTGTATTTCGACAGTGACGCCTGCAGGTGCGCGGTGATGTTGTCGACGTCGAGTTCGGCCCCCGGATGCGCGGAGACGAACAGTACGGGCTCTTCGCCGTAGAGCCCGCTTGCGCGTCCGACCACCGCGGCCTCGGCGACGCCGGCGACCTGGTGTACGACGGTCTCGATCTCTTTGGGGTAGATGTTCTCGCCGCCGCGGATGATCATGTCCTTGGCCCTGTCGACCAGGACCAAGTACCCGTCCTCGTCGAACCGGCCGACGTCGCCGGTGTGCAGCCAGCCATCCTTGAGGGTCTTCTCGGTCTCCTCGGGACGGTTCAGGTAGCCGCGCATCACGTTGGGTCCCTTGATCACCACCTCGCCGAGTTCCCCCTGGGGCACTTCGGCGCCGGCGAGGTCGACGATGCGAATCTCCTGACCCGGCAACGGAATTCCGACGGTGCCGACCTTGCGGGGCCCGTTCAGCGGGTTGCCGGTGCTGGCGCACGATCCCTCGGACAGTCCGTAGCCCTCGATCAGTGGGATGCCGTAACGCTTTTCGAAACCCTCCAGCAGTTCGATGCTGGCCGGCGCGGCGCCACACACGGCGAACCGCACCGCGGAGGTGTCGGGCTGCACCTCGGGCGGCAGGCCCAGCAGCATGGTGTAAATGGTTGGCACCGCGGAGAAGTAGGTGGCGCGGCTGGATTCCAGTCGGGCGAAGAAGGTCGCCGGGTTGAACCGGCCGGCGATGGTGGTGCGACCACCCGCGAGCAGCGGCGACAGCACGCTGACGACGATGCCGTTCACGTGGAACAGCGGCAGGATGAGCAGGCTGTGGTCGGCGTCGGTCAGCTCGAAGCCCTCGATCACCATGGCGCACATGGCATTCAGGTTGGCGTTGTCGAGCATGACGCCCTTGGGCCGTCCGGTCGTGCCGCTGGTGTAGATCAGCAGGGCCAGGTCATCGTCGTTGCCGGCCACGGGATCGGCGGTGCGGGGCTCGCCATCCATGTCGTCGACGTGCAGCACGGTGACGTCGGAGTCGACGTCACGGTCGACGACGAGCACGGCCGCGCCGGCGTCGGTCACCTGGTAGGCGACTTCGGCGGGTACCAGGGTCGGGCTGATGGGCGTCGCGACGGCGCCGAGCCGCCAGGTGGCGAACAGCGCGACGACGAAGGCCGCGCGGTTCGGGAGCATGATGCCGACGACGTCGCCGGTGCGCACACCGCGCTGATGCAGCGCCCCGGCGGCGCGCTGAACGGCATCGAGAAATGCGGCGTTGTCGAGGTCGGTCTGGTCGTCCGCGACGGCCGGCGCGTGGGGCGCCGCGGCAGCGCGACGGTCGGGCAGGGTGGCGAGGTTCATGTCATAAAAGTAGGAGTTTGTGGTGTGCACCACTCCGTCGTGCGCCGATCAACTTTGTCGGCCGATTTGTACGCTCGACACAAACTCTGGCTCTACAGTCGGCACATGGATCCGGCGGTCAGCGAGGCCAACACCACGATCATGACCCGCCTCATCGCGCGCCAGGCCGAGGTCGCGCGCTCCGTCGGGCACCGTCTGGCCAGCGATATCACCGAACTGCGCGGCGACCCCGAGATCATCGAACTGCTCCGCGCCAGTGTCGGCGGCAATGTCGAGACCATCTTCCACGCGCTGCGCTACGACATATCTCTGGAAAACATCGAAGCGCCCACCGCTGCCCTCGAGTACGCGCGCCGGCTCGCGCAGCGCGGGGTACCGATGAACGCCCTCACGCGTGCCTACCGCATCGGCCACGCGCTCGTGCTCGACGTCGCGGCCGAGGAGATCAACCGCGCCGGGTTCGCGCCCCAGACCTGCCTGGCCATCTACGAGCGCATGACGTCGGTGACGTTCCGCTACATCGACTGGATTTCACAGCAGGTCGTCACGGTCTACGAGGACGAGCGCGACCGCTGGCTCGCCAACCGCAACAGCACACAGGCGCTGCGGGTGCGGGAAGTGTTGTCCGGCAACGACTCCGACCCCGAAGCCGTCACGGCCGCGATCCGCTATCCGATGCGCCGCCATCATCTGGCCGTGGTGCTGTGGTGGCCCGCGGGTAGTGGCCAGGTCACCGGGCACGACGACGCGCTGGCCAGACTCGAACAGTTCCTGCGCGCGGCCGCCGATCATGTCGGCACCCAGGGAAGTCCGCTGTTCCTGGCCGCCGATCAGCGGACCGGCTGGGGCTGGCTGCCGTTGTCGGGCGCCACCGCGGACGGCGCGTCCGCACAGCTGCGACAGTTCACGGACTCCCAGCCGAGCGCCCCTGCCGTCGCCGTCGGCACCCCGCTGCCGGGCGTCGACGGCTTCCGCCGGTCGCACCGGCAGGCCCTGCGCGCGCACAGTGTCGCGGTGACGGCGGACCTGACGGGTGTCACCGCGGCCGATGACCCGGGCTTTGCCGCGGCCGCGCTGCTGGGCGAGAACCAGGATGACGCACGGGAGTTCGTCCACACGGTCCTCGGGCCACTGGCCGGGACCGGTGCCAATGACGCCCGGCTGCGGGAGACCTTGCAGGTGTTCCTGCGACACGGCGGTAGCTACACAGCCGCGGCCGACGAGTTGGTGGTGCATTTCAACACCGTCAAGTACCGCGTCGGGCGGGCGCTGGAACGGCGGGGACGGCCGCTCGGCGACGACCGGCTGGACGTCGAGATGGCGTTGCTGCTGTGCCACTGGTACGAGGCCGCGGTTTTGCTCGACGACTAGCGGGCCGCCCGCCAGCAAGACCGGCGCCAGCGTCAACTGCCAGCATATTCACAGCACGAGTGATCAAATCGAGACTGACAGCAAATCATGGCGTGTTAACCAGCTGGTTCACTGCTGTAACGGATGCGCCGTGGCCGGCGATACCAGGGTAGTGGTCGGAGGAACCGAGTACGACCCAGTAGGTTCACCTGGCCACACGCGAGAGAACCATGATTGGAGTATCACTAATGCGCAACTCAGGACGTTTGATCGGATTTGCTGCGGCATCGGCCCTGGCGCTGGTCCCGCTCGCCGTCGCGGCCCCGGCTTGGGCCGACGACGAGGTTTCCGGTGAAACCGGCGCCGCGGTCGCTACCCCGATCGGCAACGGCAACGCCGGTGGCGGCGCCGGCTTCGGCGTGGAGAACCCCTTCTGGCACCCCTTCGATGCCTCCAGCAACGCGGGCGGCGGCGCCGGTGTGAACACGCCGCTCGGCGGCGGTGAGTTCAACACCGCCACGGGCACCGACGCCGGCTTCGGTGGTGCGGGCTTCGACACCAACACCGGCGCGGCGATCAACACCCCGCTCGGCGGCAGCAACTTCAACACCGGTGCGTCCACCGACTTCAACGTGCCCAACCCGGCTGACTTCATCCCGAACTTCGGCGGCGGCGCCAACGCCGGCGGCGGCGCGGGTGTGAACACGCCGTTCGGTGGCAGCGGCTTCAACGCCGGCGCCGCCAACGAGTTCGCCGCGCCTGCCCCGGCCGACTTCATCCCGACGTTCGGTGGCGGTACCGGCGGCGGCGCGGCCGTCAACACCCCGGTCGGCGGCAGCGGCTTCAACACCGGCACCTCCGGTGAGATCGGCCCCGACGGCGTCCAGGCCGGCACCAACTCCGGCGCGGGCGTCGCGACCCCGGTCGGCGGCTCCAACGTCAACGGCGGCTCGGCCTTCACCTTCGGCCGCTAGTTCCTGATCACATAGGCCAGGCACCCGAGATGGGTGCCTGGCCTTTGTGTTTCCGGGATCTCAGCGGGCGGGCTCCTGCTGGTCGCAAAAAAGCCCCTCACCTGCGGTGACAGGTGAGGGGCTCTATGGCGGTGGCGGAGGGATTTGAAACATAAATCGGGGTCGGATCGACCTGCCCCAACACCATTCACCTGCTAAAACACATCACTGTGATTCACAGTAGTTATCTGTAACTGTGGTCAGAATGTGGTCACGTTGTGGCCAGGTAGGTAGGTGGTCCCGGCGCAGGTCCAGCTCTGCCGCGAGGGGCGTCGTGGCCGGCCTTGCCGTCATCAGAAAGGAAAAGAACCCGGTTTGACGCCGGGACCACCTGGTCTACTGCGCGCGCACTCGGTACCTGTTGAGCACGAACAGCTCGGCCAGGGTCCAGCCGAACGACGACGCCAGCGAGTACTGATATTCGACGTCGTCGACCTTCTTGGACATGAGGCCGGTGCCGTTGGCGGCCAGCCGTGCCGATGCGGTGCTGATGACGGCGGCGATGTCCCCGTTAGGTTCGGCGCCGGTGAATCCGCGTCCTCGGGTGTACGCCTTGGCCATCGTGGTGACGATTGGGACGACCGTGGCCACGTCCCCCGTTTGGATGGACGTGACCGTGGCCGGATCAACGGGCACCGGGGCTAGGCCTCGGTCAGCAGAGTGACTGCCTTGGCCTGCAGCAGTGCCGTGTCCCAGCGGGAGACGACGCGGATGCCGATGCTGTCGTAGTCGCCCCACGTCTGGTCGAGGATCTTCACCTCGGCATCCACGTCGCGGGCGACGACCACCTTGGAGAAGTCGACCAGGCCGACGCGGTTCTTGGTGGACACGGCCGGGATGTTGTCGGTGACGATGACCGGGAGGTCGAACAGTCGCAGCTCGGTGCCGCCTGCGATGCCGCCGTTGGGGTCGAACAGATACTGCTTGCTTCCGGTGGTGGCGGTCTTGTTCTTGCGGAGTGTCGCCCACGAGCTGGACGTCATGACCCAGTGGGTCGGGCTGATCTTGTTGCCCAGAGCCTTGGCGAGTCCGTCGATCAGGGAATCGGGGTCGGTGAGGTCCAGGACGCCGGTCTCGATGCCGGTCTGCCGGAAGATGCCCTTGATGGTGTTCGACGTGCCGGTGCCATCCCACAGGGCCGCGTCGAGGGCATTGGCGACGTCGGTGACGAGCCGGGTGCGCAGGACCGCTTCGAGGCCGACCACCGATGTGCGGATGAGCTCGTTCGACATTTTCACGAGAGTCTTTAACGACTTCAAAGTGCTTGGCAGCAGCGTCACTTCGTCGAATGCGACGTCGCCATCGGTGATCTGGGCGCCTTCCGCGACGAACCCGGCAGTGACGCCGTTGACGATGCGCGGGACGCGGACGGGGCTGGAGCTGTCGAGGATGACGGGGCCGGCCGCGAGGAACGTGGATGCCTGTTCGAGGGGCTGGACGAGCAGGCTGGATACCTGCGACTGGATGAGAGTTGAATTGCCGCTTGTGACTTCGATGGCCACGGTTGACTCCTAGAGACGTGTCGGATTGGTTCGACACGTCGCCAGGACGTCAGTCGCGAATTGGGCACCAGGCCCGGTGAGTTGAGTGTACCTCGCTCAGGTTCGATCCTTGAGCATCTGCAGCAGGGAGAACGATCCGCCACCCTGGCCACGGTTGCCCTGGCCGATGTCCCCGGTGGGCCGGCGGGACGCCAGGTGTGGTTTCGTCTCGAGTAAGGCGTCGATCGCGGCGGACATCTTGCCGGCGTCGGCAATATGGTCGACGTCGAACGGCAGGTCGGTGGGATCGGCCAATCTGCCTGTGGCCCGGACGAGTTCGGTGTGCAACCGGTTTGCGAGGGAGTCCGCCTCACTCGCACGCTGCCGGTACTTGCCGTTCTCCTGGCGCAGTTTCTCGACGTACTCGCGGGGGAACGTCTCGGCGTCCTCGGCAGGGGTGTCCGCCTGCTGGACATCCTCGGCAAGGGTACTCGTTGATTGAGTGCCCTCGTCGGCCGTCACTTCTGCCTCGTCGGCGGGTTCGGTTGTGGTGTCGGTGGTTTCACTCATGTTGCGCTCCTGTCTTTCTGCTTTCTTGAACTGCGTCAGCCAATTTGGTGGCCAGGTCTACTGCCTCGTGCTCGGTGAACATGTACGTCAGCGCGCCGGTGCGTAGCCGGATCGGACGCTCGGTCCCCGGTGCGACGACGACCGTGGGTTCGAGATTGCGTGCAGCTAAGCGCATCACGCCACCTCCGGGGCGGGGGCGGCTGCGGCCACCTTGGCGATCTCGTCCGCCGAGTAGCCGAGCTTGCCCAGTGCGTACGCCTGCGGCAACAGGCCGGCTTGGTAGAGCTTGACGACCGCGTCGGCTTCCTGTGCGACCGAACGTGTTGCCGCGTCCGCCCATTGGACCCGTACGCCGTCCACCTGGTTGGGGTCGACGCCGTCACGGACCGCGATTACCAGGCGGGCGACTTGTTCCCAAGACCTCCCGAACGTCTGCTGTCGTGCTTCGGCGCGGGCGGTCAGGCTGGACTCTGATGCCCGCAGCGCATCCGCTGAGGCCGGGTTATCGGTGAACACCCCGACGTAGTGAGCGGGAAGCGTTGAGACAGCCATGATCTGGCCGAGAATGACCCGTACCGATGCCTCGTAGCCAGCGAGGTCCGCCGCTTGCAGTTGCCCGAACTGCGCAGCGTCGTTCTCCGAGATAAGCGCCCGGGCGCCTTCAGGCAGCGGGTTGACCTCGGTCATCACCGGCTGGTCGTCGTCGTCGAGGACCGGGTTGCCCTCGGCGTCCAGGACCGGTGCCTCAGTGAGCTCGATGCCGGTAGCCCAACGGCGCGGCCGCCCAACGTATTCCGACGTGACCATCATGTCGGCCAGGGACTTGTTGAGCGCGTCCACAAGTGGCTGCAGATCCGATATCTCGCTGAATCCGTAGTCGAACAGCGACGAGTAGTTGAAGTTCACGATGCGGTCGGTGTTGCGCAAGTTCACCACCGGGACCACGCCGAGCGGGTTCGGGAACTCCTGCACGGTCTTGAAACCGCTTGCGACGGCGCCGAGCTGGTCGGCCCGCTTGTGCACGATGACGTCCGGCAGATACATCATCAGCTCGGTTGTCTTGCGCGCCTTGTCCTCCCAACGCTTCACTCCGGCATACGGCTGCCGCGTACCGGGATCATTGAGCGTCGCAACCTGTTTCGCTGACTCGACCGTCACCTGTGGCCGGCCCTGGCCGTCGGCCCACACGATCACGTACGAGTCGCCGAGCAGCAGTGCTTCGCGGTGCGCCACCCCGGCCTGCTGGTCGAGGTCGTTGCGCAGCCAGTCCGCCCACACTCCGGAGTCGCCCGTAAACCCCGTGATCCGCAACCGCTCGGCCAGTGCCGTGATTGCCAGTCGCGGAATGTTCGAGGCCATCAGGCCGAACCTGTTGCCCAGCGCTGTCTTAGCCTCCGGGGACAGGAACGCCAACGGCTGCCGCCCTTCGTAATACCGGTCCAGCTCTGCGTACCGGGCCAACGGCTCGTTGAGCCGCTGCAGTAGATCAACCAACAATGTCATGTAAAGCTCCTTGTCCTCTTACGGGATTTGGTCGCGCACCAGGTGGCACGCGAATGTGCCTGCAGCATCGCCGCTGCCAGGTCGATGCGGGCTTTAGAACCACGCTTGGCCTTGTCCAGACGCACACCCTTGGCGTCCTCGCGCAACACCGCGTTGGCGACGTGGCGCGCCAACCGCGGGTCACCGGAATGGCTCAGCTCGCCACTGACCGCAGCCCGGAACAGTTCGGTGGTCGCCGGGGTGATCCGCGCAGGGCTCCACGGGAACGCCACCACCGGAATCCGCTCAGCCTCAAGGCTCTGCATCACCAGCGCGTAGCGGAACGGATCGAACACGACCTCGGTCACCCGGTACTTGCGGCACGCCGCGCGAATCTCGGCCATCACGTCGTGCAGCGGCACTGACCAGTCCTCGGCCCGCTCGGGCGGCTCCCAGTAGTTCAACACGTCGATATGCGGTCGCTTGCTGACCGTGGCGACGACCAGGCCCGTGCCGTCCGAGTTGTACGAGCCGTCACAACTGATGACCACCTCGGCACCCGCCGGGACCGGCCGGCCGGTGGACAGGCCATCCCAGACACCGGGCGGCAGCCACGATCCGGCTGCCGATACCCGCTGATTCAAGTGGTACCGCCGGAACGCCGCCTCGCGTGTCGTGCCCAGCACCGTGGCCAGGTGGTCTGGGTCCAGGGTGTCGCCCAACATCGGATTGGCGGCAGCCCACGCATCCCGGTCAGTCAGTGCGCAGCCGATCGGCGCGGTGTACTCGCGGAACGCGAACGACCGATCGCCACCAAACCGACCATGCTCGACCAGGCGGGCCATCAGATTGTCTGGGTCATCACCGCACTCGGTCGACAGGCCCAGCGTCAACGGCCGCGCGCGGGTGCCGCCGGCCAGCGCCAGCGCGTCCCACGTGTCTGCGTCACTGACGTGCACCTCGTCGATCAGCGAGCACGACGGGTTGCGGCCCTGCAGATTCTTCGCGTTCGCCGGCAACGGCTCCAGCACCGAATCCGTTTCGGGCACATAGATCCGGTCCTGGAATATCTGCGTGACGCCGGCCAGTCGGTCGTCCAGCTCCACCATCCGGCGGGCCACCTTGAAGATCACCTCGGCAGTCCGCTGGTCCGACGACGCCAGCAGCACCTCAGCGGACTCCTCCCCGTCCGCATATAGGTGGTACAGCGCAATCGACGCTCCCAGCAGGCTCTTGCCGTTCTTGCGTGCCACCGACAACAGGCCCTGACGGGGCCGCGGGTCCGGGTCATAGACATCAGCTAGGAAGTCCCGCTGCCACTGCCGCAGCCGGATCAACTCCCCCGCCGGATTGCCGGTCCCACCCTTCACCACCCGGCAATACGTCTCAATGAACGCCGCCACCCGCTCCGAACCACCCTCTGGCAGCTCCCACAGCGGCAGTGGGTCACCCTTCGGCGCAGCTTTAGGCCCCGCGCGCATCGGTCATCACCTCCGGTGTGTAACTGGGAACAAGGCTGGCCGGTCTCACCTGGGCTGATACCGGGGGCGCCTCCCCACCCTTGCGCCGTGAATGTTGTTGTGCTGCACCATCATTCGATGGCCGAGCCTGCCCTCGGCGGGTGTTGCACGGGCCGCATACGACTTCGGTGTCGATGCCGAGGCGGATGGGTAGGCCTTGTGCTCGGCGCTGCCATGCGCTGGGTAGGTGGTCGAGCTGCAGGTTGCGGGTGCTGTGGCAGTCCGTGCAGAAGCGCTGGAGCTTGCGGGCTTTGCGGCTGAGTTTGGTCCATCGGCCGTCGTAGCCTCGGCAGGCTGGGCAGCGGGTGGATGCGCTGGGGGTGCCGCAGTCGAGGCAGGGACGGGCGATCACTCGTCGGCCTCGGGGATGTCGTACCGCACGACGCGGCGTAGCTCCTCGCTGGTGAGCTGTTCGTCCGTGTGTGCCCAGTAGGCCAACCACTCGCGGGTGGCGTGGACGATCACCTTGCCGCTGTTGGTGTAGCGGACATAGGCGTTGATGGCGTCGCCGGTGGTGGAGAGTCCGCCTTTGGCGCTCAGTTCGGCGAGTGCGTCTCGTGCCTGGTCGTCGGTGACGCCCTTCTGTTCGGCGATGCACCAGACGGTCAGGTCGGCGAGTAGGAACCGCTCGTCGTCGGTGAGCGGTCGGTTGATGGGTGTGGGTTGGTCGGTCATGTGGTGCTCCTTCGGGTTGGTCCAGATGTCGGGGTCGGGGAAGATCACGCGCCGTCTCATGACGCACTCTCAGTTGTTTGCTGTCGGCTGCGGATACGGCGGCGGCTGGTGATGAGCATTGGGCCGGTTCCGTGGGTGGGCATCGAAGCTGGTGAACGTGGTGGTGAAGTTGGTGAAGTTGGTGTACTGCCAGGTAGATGGCTGTTTTCCGGGTTGGGGAACTTCACCACTTCACCACTAGGTGGTGAAGTTTCCGTAGCGGCAATACCGTCTTGACCAGCTAGTTCGTCCGACTTCACCACTTCACCACTTTCACCACCACGTTGCAGCGGTTGGTATGCGCCGTACCCGGTTTTGGCGATGAGGTCGTCATCCACCAGGCGCCCCAAGACGTTGCTGGCGATTGCTGGACTGACATCGAGATAGGTAGCCAAGTCCTTCGGTTTGGTGTCTACTCCGGGCCGCGATTGGACGAATGACAGGGCCTTGAGCATCCGCTGACCGAGCTTCGAGGGCTTGCGCTCCCGAGCCTCGGCGGCACGCTTACGGGCTGACTCCGACGCTGCGTCGAGGTCGGCCCCGTCGAGCGACCACTGGCACCCGGTGATGGTTACCGCGTACTCGCCTTCGGCTATGTCCCGTCCGGTGACGTTGAGGGTGCCGGTTTCTGATTGACGTTCACGGGTCAGCGCGAGCGTGAAGTCGGCCGAACCGTTGACACCCTGCGATCCGCTGATCGTGTCCATCCAGTCCGTGGCGCCCTGCTTACGGGTGTGGTGGACGGCCAGCAATGCGGAGCCGGGGAAGGCGTCGGTGACGGCTTTGAAGTCGCGGCCGGCCTTGTAGTCGGCGAGGTACGGGTTCTCTCCCCGAGCAGGTTCACGCCGTGCGAGGGCGAACGTGTCGACAATGACCAAGCCGGTCGGGTTGTCGGTCAGGAACTCGGTGATGGTGGCCAGGATCAGTAGGGGTTCGACCTTCGTGGCGATGTGCAGGTTCTCAGTCGGTGTACGGCCGAGCTGCTGCATCCGGCTCTTGAGGCGGCGCGGACCATCTTCGAGGGCGAGCAGGAACACCGCGCGCTTGCTGACCTTGATGCCGCCGAGCACGATGCCTCCTTCGGAGCAGGCGAGTGCGATGTCGAGGATCAGCCAGGATTTGCCGATCTTCGGCGGACCCGCCAGCAGGCCGAAACCTTCGGTGACGAGGCCGGGGACGTGTTCGGTGAGGTCGGGGTATTCGGTGTTGAAGATGTCCAACGCGGTCGGTACGCCGGACATCAGCGGGGCATCTGGTGGGCACCAGATAATTTCTTCGTTTCCACGGCTCACGCCGACCTCCTTTCTCGGGGTACGTAGATGCCGCTGTTGCGGCGGGTGATGGTGCGGGCGACAGCGGCCCAGTTCTCCCCGGCGGCAATGGCTTTGGATGCAGCAGCGAGGTGTTCCTGCCGGGTGTCGAGCAGCAGGGCGTAGTGGGGTGCGGCGGCGATGCAGGCCAGCCGCTTGTGCTCGTCGTCGAGTTGGCACCAGGCGGGTGTGCCGGGGAACGGAAGATCAGCAAGATCTAGTTCTTCTACGAACTCGTGGACTGGCCACCAGTCGACCTGGCGGGAGGCCAGGAGGCCGACACCGAAGTGGTGCCGGCCTCCCGTCTTGTTGGTCACCTGTCGACCTCTACGAGGTCGGCCGCTGCGTCGATTACCCGCGCCAGCTCCCTAGCTTGTTCCAGGAACATGCTCAGCCCGAAGTCGACCCATTTGCCGTCAACTTGTCGGCGCAGGTGGACGTTGACCACTTCGGTCCCGTCGCCGAACTTCGCAACGCGCACCCCGAACGCCGCCGGTTCTAATTCGTCGTCGTCGACATCTCCGCGCCCGTATCCCGACACCACGTAGGTGATGGCCGATCGGTAGCGGGTGTTGAGGACGCTGTTCCCGATGCCATCGCAGTCGGGGTCGGACCACGCTGGCCGTGGGAATGAGAGAATTTTCTCGGCGTCGCCGCCGTGATAGATGACCAGTTCCCGGTCGGCTAGTTCCTGCCAGCGGACAACCTCAGGCGCCGGCGGATCGAGTTCCACCGGTGGCATGTCGACCACCTCGTATTCGATGCCGTCGATGATCTTGGTCTTCTTCGGGTTCATCACTTCACCTCCAGGACGGCGCAGACGAATTCGCGGTTCACAATCTCTCCGGTCTCGGCGTCGCGACGTGTCGCCGTGATGGTGAAGCGGGAGCGGTCGACGTCGGTGACGTAGCAGCTCCATCCCCCGTTGAGCGGGAATGCCGGTGAGCCGTGGGCGATGCGCGCGGCCAGCGGGTAGACGAGCGGGTCGGCGGCGAGCAGTTGGTCAGCTTCGGTCAGCAGCTCGTCGGCATCCAGCGGTGACGGGGGTTCGGCGCAGAACTGGCACAGGCCGGTGGACGGATCAAGGGTGGTGGTGGCTGCGGGGACCGTGCATGACGTGCAGGTCTGGTGCTGCCACGGGTCGGATGACATCATGGTGGGTGAACTTCCTTTCAGGTGATGAATGGGTTCGCAGCGGTCCCCGCTCGGTGTTGGCGCACCGAGATCAACGGGGACCGTTGTCATTGGGTTATGCGGCATCGTTGCCACCGATTCTGTTGTCCGCCAGGTACTTCAGAACGTCCGCGCGCAAGTAGCGGATGCGGCCGGCGATCTTCGTGTACGGAATGCCGCGACGGCGGTAGCGGTCCTGGGCGAGTGCGTCGACCGTGGTGTGTACGACGGCGGCGACGTGTTCCGGTTTTGCGATGTGCGGCAGTAGGTGCTCTGGAATTTCCGTTTCCATCGCGGCCACCAGGCTGGCCACGGCGGCGTGCTTGGTCATGTGTTGTTGTCTCCGTTCGGTTTTGGTGATGTCCCGTTGGTGGGCGATATGTAAACAGGTTTAGGCCCAATTCCAAACCTCTTGGTGTGGATAGATCTGTGAATAACTCCTCTCTCAAATTCACGCTGGGCTTGCCGTCGCTATCCGAGTTGCCAGTCGGGTCTCCCCCGACGTTCTCCGTGTCCGCTGCAGTGGTCCCCGGGGTTCGGCCTTCCAGGGTTTGCAGCCCCGCCGGTTCCTTGCCTCCGTCATAAATTTGTCGGTGCAATGACAAACTTTGTCTGTCTATTCACAGAGAATCACAGCGAATGTCGCGTGTCAAGGTTCTACTGTTGACTGACAAAGTTTGTGTGTCACGATGGTGGGCATGGCTGGAAGACCACCCGACACGGGAGAGACTGCCGAGGCGGTCAAGAACAACATCAAGCGGCTGCGAGAAGCGCAAAACCTCACATGGACTCAATTGTCAGCACGCCTGGACGCGCTCGATTGGACACTGACAGCAGTCGCGATCAAAAACATTGAAGCCGGTAATCGCCGGGTGAATGTCGACGATCTAGCGTTTTTAGCTGCGGCGCTTGGTGTTTCGCCGGTGACGTTGTTGATGCCGTGGGTTGCAGCCGACGAAATCGTGACCGCCGCCGGAGCGGAGTTCAAAGCGGCGACATTGTGGGAGTGGCTGATTGCTGAGTGGCCATTCCCAGGCCAGGGGCTAACCGAATTCTTCTCGAAGGCGTTGCCGCCGTGGAAGTTAGAGACGGTGGAGCGCCGCATCTACGCTCGAGGTCGGGCCCTGTCACAGCGGGCAATACACGGCGACGATCCAGATGCACAGCGCCTGCTCGCATCCCGCATGACGCCGGAGATGTCGGAAAAACTGCGAACGGTACTGGAGCTTGGGGACGAAGATGCTGCCGAGATGAATCGCTTGCTAGCCGAAGTAATCAAAGAGCTTGGGGTAGCCGATGGCAACGATTGAGAAGTACGAGCTGCCGCGCAAGGACAAGGATGGCAACCCAACTAAGCCCGTTGTGCGACACCGGGTTCGGTACAGGACGCCGGATCATCGGCAGACAACGAAGCGCGGCTTCAAGACCAAACGGGACGCCGAAGCGTTCGCCGCGACTGTCGAGGTGCAGAAGCTCACCGGCGAGTACATCGCCCCGGCCCTCGGCAAGATCACCGTCGCCGAGCTTGCGCCCGATTGGCTGGCCCGCAAGGAACAGGCCACGGCGCGGTCTAACTACCGGATGATCGAGTCGGCGTGGCGCGTCCACGTTAAGCCGAAGTGGGGCCATTGGCAGGTGTCGGCAATCACGGCACCCGACATCGAGTCGTGGGTGGCCGACATGGTCAGGGACGGCAAGGGCGCCACGACGGTGCTGCGCGCCCACGGTGGGCTGTCGGGCATCTTGCAAGACGCAGTGAAGGGCAAGCGGCTGCCGTCGAACCCGGCCAGGGGTATCGAGGGACTGCCGAAGAAGAAGGCGAAGCGGCACATCTACCTGACCGCCGACGACGTGCACCGGCTGGCGGCCGAGGCCGGCGGGCATCGGGCGCTGGTGTACGTGCTGGCGCTGTGTGGGCCGCGCTGGGGCGAAGCGATCGCGCTTCGGGTCCGCGATGTTCAGTTCTTGAAGCGCCGCCTTACCGTCGCCGACAACGCGGTGCAGCTCGGCGTAGATCACGCGGTCGGCGAGACGAAGGGCAAGAAGATCCGATCAGTGCCTGTACCGGCCTTCGTCCTTGATGAGCTCGCGGTGCTGTGCAAAGACAAGGGTCCGAACGATCTGGTGTTCCCCGGCGAGGATGACGAGTACCTGCCGCGTCCGAAAACAGGGCGTGGCTGGTTCGAGGGTGCGGTGAAGCGGGCCAAGGTCCAGCGGATCACCCCGCACGATCTGCGGCACACCTGCGCGTCGCTGGCGGTGTCTGCCGGGTGCAACGTCTTGGCCCTGGCGCGAATGCTCGGACACAAGGACGCGAGCGTCACACTGCGCATCTACGCGGACCTGTTCGACACCGACCTAGATGCCGTTGCAGTCACCCTGCACAACGCATATTCACCGGCAAGTGTGGTCAAAGTGTGGTCAGAAACCGAGCTTGAAGCCAGTACGGGAGCATGAAAAAACCCCGGTACCTGCGATAACAGGCACCGGGGCTATGGCGGTGGCGGAGGGATTTGAACCCTCGGTGGGGGGTTACCCCACACACGCTTTCGAGGCGTGCTCCTTAGGCCGCTCGGACACGCCACCGTGTGGCAGCTTACCGAACCCGGGCCCCAGTCCCTAATCGCTGGTCGCGTGACGCCGAAACGAGGCTTGCGTCCGTGACCTGAGCTCTAGTTGGGGTGCCTTTGGGACTACCCGCACGGGCCTCGGGCCAGAAAGTCCGTAGCTTCATTCACTGGACGCTCGAAGCCGCTTTGACTGAAACCAGGTACCGTTTCCCGCCGCGAGAGGTCCCTCAGTTCAATCACAACAGGTCGATCGCCCCTTCGACTGAACTCACGCACTTTCAGCCGGAACTCGCTAATGCGACAGCAAGGAAATCAGCGCTGCCGGGCGAAGAACCCCTCCATGAGCGCCGCGCACTCGGCCTCCAGGACCCCGCCGCGTACCTCGGGCCGGTGCGTCAGCCGGCGGTCGCGGACCACGTCCCACAGCGAGCCGACGGCGCCGGTCTTGGGTTCCCACGCCCCGAACACCACGCGGGCCACCCGGGACATCACCAGCGCGCCGGCGCACATGGTGCACGGCTCGACGGTGACGGCCAGCGTCGCACCTTCCAGCCGCCAGCCGTCGCCGTGCACCGCGGCAGCCGCGCGCAGCGCCAGGATTTCCGCGTGCGCGGTCGGGTCACCCAGGGATTCGCGGGCATTGGCGGCCCGAGCCAGCTCCACCCCGTCGGCCGAAAAGACCACCGCTCCGATCGGCACGTCGTCGGCACCGGCGAGTTCGGCGGCCTCCAGCGCCAGCCGGATCAGCCGTTCGTCGGCGGAGCCGACAATCGGGCCACAGTTAGTGGAGCTCACCGCCCCAGCTTGTCCAATACCGCCACGAGTTCATCGTTGAAGCCCATTTCCTGGGCGATGCGGCTGAGTTGTTCGTCGGCGTACTCGTCGTCGGCGAGGATCACGCCGAGCACCGCCTCGGGCAGGCCCAGGTCGGACAGCAGCCCGAGATCACCTTCCTCGAAGGGGTCGTCTTCCTCGAGTTCTTCCAGGCTCAGGTCGGCGTCGAGCTTCTCCAGCACGTCGGCCGCGATGTCATAGTCCAGCGCCGCGGTGGCATCCGACAGCAACAGCCGGGCCCCAGAGGGCGCAGGACGGACGATGACGAAGAACTCGTCGTCGACGTTCAGGAGGCCGAAAACCGCCCCGGCGGAACGCAGTTCACGAAGTTCGGTCTCGGCGGCGGCCAGGTCCACCAGCGCCGCACGCTTCAGCGGGACGCAACGCCATGCGCCGTCCTCCCGGACGACCGCGACCCCGAAACCGTCGGGGAGATCGGCAACCTGCTGCTGTGCCTGCGCGCGCTGTACTCCCATGCGGATAACGCTAGTCCGCACTCTGCCACTTGACCAGCGGTCCCGTATGTACCCCACCGTGGCCGTGTGCAAACCTTGGAAGGTGACAACTCCGGTGTGTGTGCTCGGTATGGGACTCATCGGCGGTTCGCTGATGAGGGCCGGGCAGGCCGCGGGCCGCGAGGTGTTCGGATACAACCGCTCGATCGACGCGGTCCGGGCGGCGACGGCCGACGGCTTCGACGCGACCGAGGACCTCGGCGCGGCGCTGAAGCGCGCTGCGGCGAGCGATGCGCTCATCGTCCTGGCGGTGCCGGTCCCCGCGCTGCCGATCATGCTCGAGCGCATTCGCGACACTGCCCCGGATTGCCCGCTCACCGACGTGGTGAGCGTCAAAGGCAATGTGCTGCAACAGGTTCAGGAGTACGGCCTGCTCGACCGCTTCGTCGGCGGACACCCGATGGCCGGCACCGCGCATTCCGGCTGGGCGGCGGGCACCCGCGATCTGTTCGCCGGGGCACCATGGGTGGTGAGCGTGGACGACCACGTCGACCCGCAGGTGTGGGCCCAGGTGATGCATCTGGCGCTGGACTGCCGCGCGGTGATCGTGCCCGCGCGCTCCGACGAACACGACGCCGCGGCCGCCGCGATCTCGCATCTGCCGCACCTGCTGGCCGAGGCCCTCGCCGCGACTGCGGGTGAGGTTCCGCTGGCATTCGCCCTCGCCGCGGGTTCGTTCCGGGACGGCACCCGGGTTGCCGCCACCGCACCCGACCTGGTCCGGGCCATGTGCGAGGCCAACGCCACGGAGCTGACGACAATGCTCGACCGGGCGATGGAGCTGCTCAGCCAGGCCCGTTCGTCACTGGTCGAGGCACAGTCGGTGGCCGAGCTCGTGGAGAGCGGCCACGCCGCGCGGGTCCGTTACGACAGCTTCCGGCGCCCGCAGATCCTCGCGACGACCATCGGAGAAGAGGGCTGGCGCGAAGAACTGGCCGCGTTGGGCCGCGCCGGCGGCGTGATCAGATCCGCTCTGCCAGTCCGGGGTAGCCGAGGATGAAGCCGTCGTCGTCGACGGTGATCGAGGTGTCCGCGACGGGCGAGTCCAGCTTGATCGGCTTGCCCGGGCCGGCACTGGTGTAGCCGATGGTGACGGCTTCCACCGTCAGATCCGGCACCCGGACGTAGACGACGGGCAGCGACACCGACGCGGTGCGGTTGTGCAGGCCGGTACGCCGGATGGGCAGCGCGTTGAAGAACGGGCTGAAGACGACGTCGACGTCCAGGGCACCGTTGTAGGCGGCGCGCCGGGCCTGGTTCTGGTGGTCCTGCACCAGCCACATGTTCTCTTCGTCACGCGCGATGGACAGCTGCCGTTCACGCTGCGCGAGGGTGACGGTGAGAGACAGCCGTTTGGTTGCGCCGCTCTCGTCGGTGACCAGGTCATACGACGCGCTGAATGCGGGATGAATCTCGGTGGCAGCGGCCACGATCCGGCCGTAGGCCTTGATCCTGTTGCCGGACAACTGGACCCGGACCGACTCCATGCGCGACACATCCTGCGCGCGCCAGGTCAGAATCGCGGGCCAGGCGGGTTCGGTGACATCGGACTGGTCTGCGCTCACCCGTCTACCGTAGGCGACGGAAGCCCGCCTTCGTAGTCACGATCGAAACTCCGGACGGACCGGGCCGCGACGCCCGCACAGCCAGCGCCAAGGCGGCGTCCAGAGCCAGCGCGAGCGCCGCCACGAGCAGGGCGCCGACGAGCGCGAGGTAGAACTGGCGCACTTTGATGCCGTCGATCAGGAACCGGCCCAGCCCGCCCAGGCTGGCGTACGCGGCGACGGTCGCGGTGGCGACCACCTGAAGGGTCGCGGTCCGCAGGCCGCCGACGATCAGCGGCATGGCGTTGGGTACCTCGGCGCGCAGCAGCACCTGGCGCTCGGTCATGCCCATGGCACGGGCTGCGTCGACGACCACCGGATCGACGTTGGCGATGCCGGCATATGTCCCGGCCAGCAGCGGCGGAATGCCCAGCAGCATCAGCGCGACGGTCGGCGGCACCAGTCCCAGTCCCCACAGCAGGACGCCGAGCAGCAGGACGCCGAGGGTGGGCAGGGCGCGCAGGGCGTTGACGCCGCCGACCACCAGGGCCGTGCCGCGACCGGTGTGGCCGACGTACATGCCCACGGGGACGGCGACGAGCGCACTGCACAGCACCGCGATGCCGGTGTACTCCAGGTGCTCCAGCAGCCGCATGCCGAGGCCCGCCGGGCCGGTCCAGTTGGCGGCGGTGAAGATGTAGGCGAGGGCCTGGTGCAGGAAGTTCATGCCGGCGCCTTCGCCCGGGTCCACGGGGTGGCCAGGCGGCCCGCGCTCAGGATGACGAGGTCGACGACCACCGCCAGCACGAAGATGGCGATGATGCCGGCGATGATCTGGTCGCTCTTGTCGGCCTGATACCCCTCGGTGAACCAGGTGCCCAGCCCGCCGATGCCGATCACCGAACCGACCGACACCATCGAGATGTTCGTGACGGCGACCACGCGCATCCCAGCGGTGAGGACCGGAATCGCCAGCGGGAGTTCGACTCTCAAGAACCGGGTACGCGGCCGGTAGCCCATGGCGGTGGCCGCTTCCCGGGTGTCGGCGGGCACGGCATCGAGTGCCTCGGGCACCGTCCGCATCAGCAGTGCGACGGTGTAGAGCGTCAGCGCGACCAGGACATTGGCCTCGTCGAGAATCCGGGTCGGGATGATCAGCGGCAGTACCACGAACAGCGCCAGCGACGGGATGGTGAAGACGATGCTCGCGGTGATGGTGCTGAATCGGCGCAGCCGCGGCCGCGGGCGCACATAGGCGCCCAGCGGCACGGCGATCAGCACGCCGATGAGCAACGGCAACAGAGCCAGCCGCAGGTGGATCTGCGTGAGCAGCCACGCCCCTTCCAGGTGGGTCAGCAGGTATTTCACTGCTCGCCCTTGCGGCTCTTGATGATTGCCAGCACATCGTCGAGGCCCACACCGCCGATCACGTGACCCCGCTCATCGACCGCCACGCCCAGCCCGGACGGGGACGACAACGCCGAATCCAGGGCCAGCCGTAGGGTGCCGTCGGGCCGGAACAGTGAACCGCCGGCGATGGTGCTGTCGTACAAGGACTTTCCGTGCCGGTGCAGACCGACGCCGTCGGCATTGATCCAGGCGTAGGGGGTGCCGTCGGCGTTGACGACCAGGGCCCATTGGCCGTCGGTCAGATCCAGCGCGTCGACCGCCGGTTCGGCGACGGTGCGGATGTCGCGGAGCCGCAGTCCGTCGGTGTCACGGAATTGGAGGCCGCGGTAGCCGCGGTCGGCGCCGACGAAGCCCGCGACGAACTCGTTGGCGGGGTTGGACAGCAGGCGTTGCGGTGCGTCGTACTGCTGCAGGGTGCCGCCGGGTCCGAACACCGCGACGCGGTCGCCCAGTTTGACGGCCTCATCGATGTCGTGCGTGACGAAGACGATGGTCTTGCGCAGATCGCTTTGCAGCCGCAGGATTTCGGTCTGCAGATCTTCGCGGACGACGGGGTCCACGGCGCTGAACGGTTCGTCCATCAGCAGGATCGGCGGGTCGGCAGCCAGCGCCCTTGCCACTCCGACCCGCTGCTGCTGCCCGCCCGACAACTGAGCCGGGTAGCGGTCGGCGAGCTTGACGTCGAGCCCGACGCGCTCCAGCACGCCCAGCGCCTTTTTCCTTGCACTGCGGCGTGATTCGCCTTTGAGGACCGGCACGGTGGCGACGTTGTCCACCACTTTGAGGTGCGGCATGAGGCCGGCGCTCTGCAGCACGTAGCCGATACCGAGGCGCAGCCGCACCGGGTCGACGGTGGCGACGTTGGCACCGTCGACGGTCAGGGTTCCGGAGGTGGGGTCGATCATCCGGTTGATCATTCGCATGGAGGTGGTCTTGCCGCACCCGGACGGCCCGACGAACACCGACAGTGTCCCCTCGGCGATCTCGAGGCTCAGTTCGTCGACGGCGACCGCGCTGCCGTAGCTCTTGGTGACCTTGTCGAAGGTGATCATCGGCTCACCGGCTTGTCGAATCCGTTGTCCTGGACCCACTTTTTCGCAGCCTGGTCGGCGTCGACGCCGCTGTTGCCGGAGACCGCGGTGTTCATCTCGATGAGCGCTTTCGCCGTGAGTTTCGCACTGACGCCGTCGAGCACCGTCTTGAGCAGATCGGACTTCTTCTGCGACGCCACCAGCGGCACCACGTTGGCGGCCAGGAAGTTGTGTTTCGGATCCTCGAGCACGACCAGGTTGTTCTGGACGATGGCCGGCGAGGTGCTGAAAATGTCTGCCGCGGTGACGGTTCCGTCGACCAGCGCCCGCACGGTGGCCGGTCCCCCGCCGTCGCTGATGGCGATGAAGTTGGCCGGCGCGATATCGAGGCCGTACTTGGCTTTCAAACCGGGCAGGCCCTCGGTCCGCTGCAGAAACTCCGACGGCGCACCGAATTTCACCTGGGGCGAATGCTGGGCCAGGTCACCGATGGTCTTGAGATTCCATTTCTTCGCGGTCTCCGCGGACACCGCGACCGTGTCGGTGTCCTCGGCCGGCGAGGGAGTCAGGATCGACAGGTCGCCCGGAAGCGCTCGCGCGAGCGCCAATTCGACGTCACCGGCGGCGGTGGCCTTGGTCTTCGGGTCGAAGTACTGCAGGAGATTGCCGGTGTATTCGGGGATCAGGTCGATCGAATGGTCCTTCACCGCAGGGACGTACGTCTCTCGGCTGCCGATGCCGAACTGACGGCCGACGGTAAAGCCGTTGGCCGCCAATGCCTGCGCATAGATCTCGGCGATGATCTTCGACTCGGGGAAGTCGGCGGACCCCACCACGATCGACTTGAGATCACCCGAGATGCTGCCCCCACCGAGGGGATTCGCACTGCCGCAGCCCGCCAACAGGACAGCGAGCAGCAGTCCCAGAGCGGTCAGAATTCGCGCCACCCGAACATCCTTCCGGCGTCGTGCACTCAGGCCGACCCTAGCGTTATTCGAAAATTGGTGTCGGAGTTCCCGGCATCCGGCCCGCAGAACCGTCAAGATGGACGGTATGAGTAGCGATCACGCGTCTACCCCCGAGCCGACCGGGTCGGAGTCCGAGCCCGCGGCTGTGCCCGCCGAACCGCCCGCGCCCAAGTCCCCCAAGCCGGGCACTCCGGACAAGAAGTCCAAGACGCCCGAATCGGCGGTGAAGTTCACCCGCACCGCGGCACTCTGGACGGCGCTGGTCCTCGGTTTCCTCATCCTGATCCTGCTGCTGGTGTTCATCCTGCAGAACGGCGACGACGTCACGCTGCGGCTTTTCGGCTGGCAGCTGACCATGCAAAAGGGTGTCGCGATCCTGCTCTCGGCCGTCGCGGGTGGTCTGCTGACCTTCGCGGTCGCGAGCATCCGGATTCTGCAGCTGCGGCTCGCCGCACGGAAGAACTTGAAGGCCGGGCTCTAGTTTCGTTCCCCCGCGAGCGTGCGTGTCTGCACCCGACACGCCGCCCGCCATGTGCAAGGACGTCGCGCTCGTCAGCCGCGAGCGCGACGTTTTTGCACGAATATCCCGGCGTGTTGCGTGCAGACACGGACGCTCGCGGGAAAGAAAGGCAGGCGCGCTCGCGCTAGGTGAGGGCTGCCAATCCGGCGGCGATGAGCGGCGCGACGGCCTCGCCGACGGGGTCGTCGTGGCCGGCTTCGCCGGCGGCCATGCGGGCGCGGAAATCGATGCCGGCGGCGATGATCGCCAGCTTGAAGTACGCCAGCGCCAGATAAAAATCCCAATGATCGAGTGGCTGCCCGGCCGCCACGGAGTACTTCTGGGCCAGCTGGTCCATCGGCGGAATCTTGTCCGAGGACCAGGCCGCGTCGGAGTGCACCATCGAGAACATCGGGTGCCGGTAGACGCACATCAGCGCGGCGTCCGACAGCGGATCACCCAGGGTCGACATCTCCCAGTCCAGCACCGCCCGCACCTTGGTCGGGTCGACGGCGTCGAGCATGGTGTTGTCGATGCGGTAGTCGCCGTGGACGATGGCGCTGCGACTCTGCGGCGGCAGCTTCTCGGCCAGCAGGCCGTGCAGCCGGCGCACGTCCGCGTCGCGCGGATCATCCGGCAGCCGCACCAGGTCCCACTGCGAACCCCACCGCCGCACCTGCCGTTCCAGGTACCCGTTGGCCTTCCCGAAGTCCCCGAGTCCGACGGCTTCCGGGTCCAGGGCGTGCAGGTCGGCCAGCACCTTGATCAAGGCGTCGACACAAGCGTCGATGGTCTGCTGATCGCCCAGCGCGTCGAGCTCCGCCGAGTAGCGCACGACCCGGCCGGGCACGAATTCGACCATCTGGAACGGCGCACCGAGTACCGAGTCGTCATTGCGCATGGTCACCGGATGCGCCACCGGCACCGTCGTACCCTCAAGTGCCGCAACGACTTTGTACTCGCGGGCCATGTCGTGCGCCGACGGCGTCAGGCCGTGCAGCGGCGGCCGGCGCAGCACCCATTTGGCGGCGTCGTCGAAGACCAGGAACGTCAGATTCGACCGGCCCCCGGCGATCAGTTCGGCGCGCAGCTCACCGCTGCGGGGCACCCCGATCTCGCGCAGATGCGCGTCGAGGGCAGTCAGATCAAGGCCGTCGAGAGATCCCACCCGATCTGTCTACCACCGCTGATTTCGCGGCAGCAGATCCCACACGTGTTCGACACTGTTGACGCCGGCGACCGCCAGCCGGCCGCTGCGTGAGGCCAGCAGGCGGGTGATGCCGGTGTAGTCGACCTGGAACGACAGGATGCGCTCGGTCGGCACGATGTCGTGCAGCAGTCCGTTGATCACGCCGCCGTGGCTGAAGATCACGACGGTGTCCTCGGCCTCGGCCTCGCTCGCGATGTCGGTGACGGCCTCGGTGATACGGGCGAGAAACGCCTCTTCGTCGACGCTGCTGGGCAGGTGGCCGGTCATGAGCCGGGCCATCTCCTCGGGGTGCTCGGCGGCAATCTGCTCGATCGGGATGTACTGCGCCATGTCGCGGTCGTATTCGGCGAGCCGGTCGTCGATCTCGATGTTCAGCCCGAGCGCGGCCGCCACCGGCTGGCCGGTCTGGATGGCGCGCTTCTGCGGGCTGCTGATGAGCCGCGTGATCGGGAACCGCTTGAGCGCGTCGGGCAGCCGGTTGGCCTGCGCGATGCCCTCCTCGGAGAGGTCGGGGTCGGCGCCCTCACCAGGCTCGTTGCGCAGCGGCAGGGCATGACGGATCAGAAGCAGTTGCATAGCGGTTTCCTCCACAGCGGTAGTGCGCTGACGGGCAATACTATGCAGCTAAGTTGTCATGACAAGACACCGAGAGGCGGTACACCGATGGTCGGCTCCCAGTCGCGCCATGAGCATGTCGCGGCGGTGTTGCGGCAGCGGATCACGCGGCACGAGTACCAGATCGGTGAGTCACTGCCCGCCGAGAGCGCGCTGTGCGCGGAGTTCGACGTGTCGCGAGGGCCCGTCCGCCAGGCCCTCGCGACCTTGAAAAACGAAGGCCTGATCCGTATTTCGCGGGGCAAGCCCGCCACCGTCCGGAGCCACGACGTCCGCCAGACGCTGGACACGTTCACGCCGTTCACCCAGTGGGCCGAGCGCAACGGCCGCACCGCAGGGAGCCGGACCCTGGAGATCTCGCGTAGACGCGCCAGCGAGACCGCGGCCGCCGCGCTGAGCCTGACCACCGACGACTTCGTCGTCGAGGTGCTGCGTGTGCGTCTGCTCGACGGCGAGCCGGCGATGATCGAACGGAGCAGTTTCACCGACGCGGTGGGTTCGCTGCTGTTCGAATTCGACACCGACTCCGGCTCCATCACCGACTACCTGACCGACCGCGGAGTCCAGTGGGACGCCATGGAGCACGTGCTCGACGCCGTCGCCGCGGACGAGGTCGACGCCGAGAACATGCACATCGAGCGGGGCAGCCCCCTGCTGCGTGAGCGTCGTACCTCACGCGACCAGTTCGGGGTGGCCTTCGAGTATTCCGACGACCGATACCGGCCCGACGTGGTGGCCTTCAGCATCGTCAACGCCCGCACCATCGAGGTCCGCGCCTGACGGTGGCTAGTCGGCCACCGGCATCCGATTCCAGTAGGGAATCAACAGCAGCATGGCGATGAACGCGGCCCCGGCGAAGCCGTAGAACAGTGCCGAGGTGCCCAGGTAACCCGGCAGCAGGCCACCGAGGATGGCGCCTACCGAGCCGCAGCCGTTGATGATTCCCGTGGCCGTGCCGGCGTGCTTGGACGTACCGAAGTCGACGGCCGCGATACACGAGATCATGGCATCGGCGCCGTAGACGGTCAGGCCGATCAGGCCCAGGACGCCGACCATGATCCACACATTGCCCGTCGCGGTCAGCGGCCCGAACAGCATGAGCACCACAACCAGCACGGCCAGGCTGATAACGCTCGCCGGCACCCGGCGCGCCTTGAACACCTTGTCCGAGACGCGGCCCAGCAGGATCGGGGCGATGACGCCGGCGATGCCGAACGCCACCGGGACGGTCACCGCGGTGAACTTGTCACCGTCGTGCAGCTGTTCGGCAACGATCACCGGGCCCCACAGCAGGATGGCGTAGCGCGCGGGCTTGAGCAGAAAGTACGACGCCCCAAGGGTTCTCACCATCTGATCCTTCAGTACCACGGCAAGGGACTCGCGCCACGACGAGCTGGGCTCGGCGATGGCCTCGTCCTCCGCGGCAGCGTCGAGCTCGACCCCTTCCACGGTGTCCTCCGCGGCCCGGTACTCCTCGATCGGCGGTAGGCCGACATCCGCAGGGCTGTTGCGCTGGAAGATGAAGAACAGCACGAATACCACGGCGACGATGGCCGCACCGCTGAAGAACGCGGCGCGCCAGCTGCCGAACAGGTCGTAGGCGAACCACCCGACGACCGGCGCGGCGACGAGTCCACCGAAGGCGTAGTTGGTGCTCCACAGCCCCAGGACGTGGCCACGTTCCCCGACGGAGAAGAACTGGGACATGTTGCTCAACGTGCCCGACCAGCCTGTCGATTGAGCCAGGCCTTGCACGATCATCAAGGGCAGCAGGAAGACCACGGCCGGCAGCAGACCCATGAACAGAGTCGCGACCGCGGAGATGGCCAGGCCGCCGAGCACGACGACGCGTGGGCCGAACCGGTCGGAGACCTGGCCCCAGACGAATTGGCCGACGGCGTAGGCGGTGAGATACGCGGCGTCGAGATTGGCCATGACGCTCTTGGTCAGATGGAGGTCCAGGACGGGGTCTTCGAGAATGCCAAGCTTGGCGACGGAGAACGTCTGACGGGTGAAATAGAAACCGGCATAAGCGATCCAGGTGATGGCAAAGATGCGGATACGCCAGCGTTGGTACTTCGGATTGGTGGTGCGCGACTTGGACAGCAGGGTCTGCGACATGGCTGTTCACTTCCACTGGGTGCGGGGTAAGGGAGCGCGGAGCGAAGATGGGCCGACCAGATGCGTAGCAACGCCATCGAGATCGTCGGCAAGGCAAGGTTTTTGGCGCGAGAGCGCGAGAGGTTAGAGTGAGAGGCGCGGGGTTGGTCGGGGCCGAGGGTGCGGCACCCGACCACCGCGGAGTGCGTCGTCGAATCAGCCCAGGGTTGCCACCAAACCGGGCAGGTCGGCCACGCTGTCCAGGATGTGGGTGGCGCCGGCAGCGGACAGCTGCGCGGCGTTGTGCGCGCCGGTCAGCACGCCGACCGAAGCACGCGCTCCGGCGCGCAGGCCGGTGATGACGTCCGACGAGGTGTCGCCGACGACCACCATCGATTGCACCGAGTCGGTCTCGGTCTGCATGAGGGCGGCGAGCGCCATGTCGTGGATAGGGCCGCCCGCGGACGCCGGGAGCGGGGCAGAGCACCGCGTCGGCGAGGTCCTGCCAACCCAGCGCATCGATGATGGCCTGCTGGGTATCCCTGGCGAAGCCCGTGGTCAGCGCGACCTTGATGCCGCGGGACCGCAAAGATGTAATGACATGTTCGGCCGGCGGGATGGGGCTGCAGTTGCCGTCTGCGACCAATTGGGCGTAGCAGCGCTCGAACTCCTTGTTGGCCGCTTGTGCCTGCTCTTCGTTGCCGCGGCTGAGGTGGCGGAACACGACGATCTTCGACTGCCCCATGGTGTCGGCGACGAAGCGCAGCATCTCCGCGCGGTCCGCTTCCGTCTTCGACAGACCGGCATGATTGTCGGCGGCCAGGAACGATTGCTGTACCAGGCCGGTGTCCTCGACCGTCGTACCGGCCATGTCGAACACGACCAGGCTGATTCCGGGGGCTGACTGGCTTTCCATTATGGCGTCCTTTTCTCTTGCGGCGGTTTGGTTTTGGTGTGGCTCAGACAGTTGCGGGGATGCTGCTCGGCGACAGCACCCGGTCGACGGCGGCGGCCGCCAGGCCCAGGCCAGTGGTCATGCCGATCCCGGTGGTGACCGTCACGACGTGGGTGCGTTCCACCGGCTCCTCGATGAGGAACTCCTGTCCCGGGGCCGAGCAGTAGACGCCCTGCCAGCGTTCGGAGACTTCGATGTCGTTGACGCCGAATAGTTTTCGGGTTTGATCGAGCAGAATTTCGAAGCCCTGCTCGGACTGGAACGGCGCCGCCGCGACTTCCCGGATGTGGGTGTCGCCGATCAACAGCGAGCCGTCGGGCTGCGGCGTGAACATCAGGTGCAGGTCGATGTCCACCGCGTCCGGGTGCTCGTCCCGCAGTCGCCGCGCGACGGCCCTGACGCTGGGCAGGTCCTCGAAACCCGAGTACCGCAGCAACGACCACCCGGTGAACAGCGGCGCCGGAAGCGTGAACGCCAGCGGCAGCCTGGCCCGGATCATGTGCAGCCGGCAGCGCAGCAATCCGTCGCGCTCGGCCAGCTGAGGGAAGAGCCGGTCGATGTCGTAGTTGACCGCGACGAAGGTGGTCTCGGTGCGTATCTGCCCGCGCGAGGTGTGCACGACGCCCGGCCCGAAGCCGGAAGCCGCGGTACGCCAATGGAAGTCGACGCCCTGCGATTCCAGCCACCGCGCGATGGACGGCACCGCGGTGCGCGGGTCGACCTGAAGGTCGCCCGGCAGGTACATGCCTCCGACGACGCGTGGATCGTGCACCGGTACGCGGTCGACCATCTGCTGACGGTTGAGCACGTGCACGTCACCACTGGGCCGGACGTCGGCGAATTCACGCATGACGGCCAGTTCGTCCTCGTGGCGGGCCACACAGTAGGTGCCCGCCTGCTTCGACCAGAACCCGGCCTGTCGAGACAGCTCGAGCCAGTGCTGCCGACCGGCCCGGGCGTAGTCCAGTGCGACACCGTTCTGCGCGGTGATGCACGCGTGGCCGAAGTTCTGCACCGACGCACCGACCACACCGGCCGCGTGATCGATCACCGCGACGGCCAGTCCGCGACGGTGGGCGTGATAGGCGTGGGCAAGGCCGACGATTCCAGCTCCTACGACAACGACGTCGTAGCTCCGTTGATTTGGCATGGCAATAACAGTGCGGCACATCGCCATAGTTGTCAATACAAGTTATGGGCAATCTCTGTACTCGTATATATAAGTGTAACGGCGTGTGAACGTGCGGGAAACAATGCCAACGGCGCACTACCCACCACAGGACGGCCGCCGTGACAACATGGGCACCAGCACGCCGCCCCAGCACCGAAGGAGCCGCCATGGGGTACGCCGACGAACTGTTCGACCTCACGGACCGGGTGGTCCTGATCACCGGGGGCAGCCGCGGCCTCGGTAGGGAGATGGCTTTCGCGGCGGCCCACTGCGGCGCCGACGTCATCATCGCCAGCCGGAACCTGGAGTCGTGTCAGGCCACTGCTGCCGAGGTCGTCGCCGAGACGGGCCGGGTCGCGCTGGCCCATCAGGTGCACGTCGGCCGCTGGGACGAGTTGGACGGCCTGGTGGACGCCGCCTATGCCGCGTTCGGCAAGGTCGACGTACTCGTGAACAACGCCGGAATGTCGCCGTTGTACGAGTCGCTGGGCTCGGTGCCCGAGAAGCTGTTCGACGCCGTGGTGAACCTGAACTTCAAGGGGCCGTTCCGATTGTCGGCACTGATCGGCGAGCGGATGGTGGCCGACGGCGGCGGCTCGATCATCAACATCAGTTCGTCGGGCTCACTGCGACCGGACGCCTACATGCTGCCGTATGCCGCCGCCAAGGCCGGATTGAACACGCTCACAGAGGGTTTCGCGAAAGCGTTCGGCCCGACGGTGCGGGTCAACACCCTGATGGCCGGGCCGTTCCTCACCGACATCAGCAAGGCGTGGGGTGCGGATACGTCACGCGCCTTCCGCTCGCTGCCGCTGCAGCGCGCCGGCGATCCTCGCGAAATCGTCGGCGCCGCACTCTTTTTGATGTCCGACGCGTCCAGCTTCACCACGGGCTCGATCCTGCGCGCCGACGGCGGTTTCGCTTAGTTCACAAGTGGCCACTGGCCACGAGCGCAGCGGCCGCGGTGGCGAGTGACTCGTTCACGCGATCGCGTTCGTCGCCCATTCCGACGAGGAAGTCGACGGTCATCGGGGTGAGAATATCCCGCAGCCCGTGGCCTTCCGCGCCGAAGAATCCGGCCATCTCGAGCATCACCGCCCCGTGGCACATGCTCCAGATCCGGCCCGCGACAGCGGCTTCGCCGTCGTCACGGATGCGCCCGGCCTCGGCCATCCGGCGCACCGAATCGCAGAGCGTCTGAAAGGACGCGTCGCGCGACGTGGCATGGCCGGTCACCGTCAGATCGCTGCGGACGCTCGACAACGATGCCGGGACCGTCGTGCCGAACATCAATTGATAGTGCTGCGGATTCTTCAGCGCGAACCGGCGGTAGGCGGCGCCCATCGAGAAGAAGTCCGCCACCGGGTCATCGGTGTGCGGGATGGCCGCCAGCGCCGCACCGAACCGCGCGAAGATCTCGGCCGACAGGGCGTCGACCACACCGGTCATGGAGCCGAAGTGGGTGTACACCACCATGGTCGACGTACCCACCTCGGCGGCGAGCTTGCGCACCGTCAGCGCCTGGAGACCGTCGCGTTCGAGTATCACGATGCCGGCTTCGATCAATTGCCGACGAATTTCTTCGCTCACCCTTGCAGACCTCTCATAACAGTGTTATACCAGTAACCGCGGCCAATAACACTGTTATGGAGGTTCTGGGATGACCAACCGCTACCTGGAAGGCGCCTTCGCGCCACTGCACGACGAGTACACCCTGACCGAGCTGTCCGTGACCGGCACGATCCCGGACTACCTGGACGGCCGCTATCTGCGCAACGGCCCCAACCCGATCGGCGAAATCGACCCCGAGCTCTACCACTGGTTCCTCGGTGACGGCATGGTGCACGGCATCCGCCTCCGCGACGGCAAGGCCGAGTGGTACCGCAATCGCTGGGTGCGTGGGCCGTTGACCACGGCCGCGCTCGGCGAGGGCACGCCGCCCGGGCACGGTAGCCCGTTCGGCATCGGCGCCAACACCAACGTACTGGGCCACGCAGGCAAGACCCTGGCGCTGGTCGAAGGTGGCGGGGCGAGTTACGAGCTGACCGACGAGTTGGACACCGTCGGCGTGTGCGATTTCGACGGCACCCTCAGCGGCGGCTACACCGCACACCCGAAACGTGACCCGGAAACCGGTGAACTGCATGCGGTTTCGTACAGCTTCACCCGCGGCAACACCGTGCAGTACTCGGTGATCGGTGCCGACGGCCGGGCCAAGCGCACCGTCGACATCGAGGTCCACGGCAGCCCGATGATGCACGATTTCTCACTGACCGAGCGCCACGTCATCTTCTACGACCTGCCCGTGAGCTTCGATGCGAAAACCATCGCGGAAATGGCGGTACCGAAGGCACTGCGGCTGCCGGCGCGACTGCTGTTGTCCTCGGTGATCGGCCGGGTCAAGATTCCCGATCCGGTCGTCGCGCGCCAGTCGAGCTTCAGATCGAATGATCGGCGCTTCCCGTACTCGTGGAACCCCAAGTACCCGGCGCGCATCGGCGTGATGCCCCGCGACGGCGGCAACGCCGACGTGCGGTGGTTCGACGTCGAACCGTGCTACGTCTTCCACCCGATGAACGCCTACGACTCCCCCGACGACAACACGATCGTCCTGGACGTGGTGCGCCACCCGAAGATGTTCGACACAGACCGCATCGGCCCCAACGAGGGGCCGCCGACGCTGGACCGGTGGACCATCGACCTCAGCGCCGGCAAGGTGCTCGAGGACCGCGTGGACGACCACCCCCAGGAGTTCCCCCGCGTCGACGAACGCCTGGTCGGCAAGCGTCACCGTTACGGCTACGCGCCGATGATCGCAGAGGGAGTCAGTGGCAGTGACGCGCTGCTCAAACACGACTTCGTCGGCGGCAATACCGCGACCCGTCACTTCGGTGCCGGGAAAGAGCTGGGCGAGTTCGTCTTTCACCCGTCGTCGGCGACCGCCGCCGAAGACGACGGCGTGCTGATGGGCTTTGTCTACGACGCGCCGACCGACCGCAGTGAGCTGGCGATCCTCGACGCCCAGACGCTGCAGGACGTCGCGAGCATCAAACTGCCGCACCGCGTGCCGGCCGGCTTCCACGGCAACTGGGTGCCGACCGTATAGCCGAGACGGCCGGCCCGGCTACGGCGTGATGATGTTGAACGCCGGGTCGGGCCGGTCGATCGCGCCCAGCAGCGTGGGCAGGGCACTGGCGTCACCCGTAACCTCGACACCCGGCGAGCTGGTGTCGCCCGCGGCAAACGCCAAGAGCCGCAACTTGTTCGCCAGCGTGACGGTGGCCTGGGCGGTATCCGGGTCGGCGGCCACCTTGCGGTACACCAGCACGCCGTTGCGCAGGCTCAACCGGTAGTTGGTCGCGACATCCTGGAACGTCACGTCGATGGCCAGGTTCAGGTCCCACGACCGCGGGCCGTTGATGTTGATCGCGAAGGTGTCGAACATCTGCGCCGGGGTCAGCTGCGCGAGCAGCGTCGGCGACGAGCTCTGCGTCGGGGTACCGAAGTTCCCGACCCGCAGCTCGGTGGCACCGGACAGGAAGAAGTTGCGCCACACGGCGTTCTCGGCACCGTAGGCCATCTGCTCCAGCGTGTCCGCATACAGCGCCCGGGCCGCGGGGTGATGCTCGTCGGTGAAGATCGCGTGGTCCAACAGGGTTACCGCCCAACGGAAGTCGCCCTCGTCGAACGCGGCCTGCGCCAGCTCGACGACCCGGTCGATACCGCCCATCGCCGCGACGTAGCGCGGCGCCGCGGCGGCCGGCGGGTGCTGCCAGAGGCGGCCCGGATTGCCGTCGAACCAGCCCATGTAGCGCTGGTAGACGGCCTTGACGTTGTGGCTGACCGAGCCGTAGTACCCGTGCGTGTGCCAGGCCTTCTCCAGAGCCGGTGGCATCTGGAAGGTTTCGGCGATCTCGATGCCGGTGTAGCCCTGGTTGAGCTGGCGCAGCGTCTGGTCGTGCAGGTAGGCGTACAGATCCCGTTGCAGCGACAGGTATTCGACGATGTTGTCCTGCCCCCACGTCGGCCAGTGGTGCGACGCGAAGACCACGTCGGCGCGGCCGGAGAAGGTGTCGATGGCCTCGGTCAGGTAGCCCGCCCAGCCGTGCGGGTCACGGACCAGCGCGCCGCGCAACGTCAGCAGGTTGTGCAGGTTGTGGGTGGCGTTCTCGGCCATGCACAGCGCGCGGAATTGCGGGAAATAGAAGTGCATCTCGGCGGGCGCCTCGGTGCCGGGCGCCATCTGGAACTCGATCTCGACGCCGTCGATGGTGTGGGTCTCGCCCGTCACCTTGATGTCGAGCGTCGGCACGATCAGTGCCACCTCACCCGTCGACCCGACCTGTCCCAGGCCGCAGCCGACCTGCCCCTGCGGACCGCGGTCGAGCGCCGCGCCGTACATGTAGCCCGCCCGCCGCGCCATTGCCGTTCCGGCATAGACGTTTTCCTGTACCGCGTGCTCGGTGAAACCCTCCGGCGCGATGACCACGACGTGGCCGGCGTCGACCTCGGCCTGCGACGTCACGCCCAGCACGCCGCCGAAGTGGTCGGCGTGGCTGTGCGTGTAGATGACGGCCCGGACCGCACGGTCACCGCGGTGCGCGCGGTACAGCGCCAGCGCCGCCGCCGCGGTCTCGGTGGAGATCAGCGGGTCGATGACGATGATGCCGGTGTCACTCTCGATGAAGCTGATGTTCGACAGGTCCAGGCCGCGCACCTGATAGATGCCCGGCACCACCTCGTAGAGGCCCTGCTTGGCGCACAACTGCGACTGCCGCCACAGGCTCGGGTGCACGGTGTCCGGCGCGTCGCCGTTCAGGAAGTTGTAGGAGTCGTTGTCCCACACCACTCTTCCGTCGGCCGCGGTGACGACGCACGGTTCCATCGCGGCGATGAAGCCGCGGTCGGCGTCCTCGAAGTCCCGGGTGTCCGCGAACGGCAGCGTCGCGGTGTGGGCGCGGTTGGCGGCGGCAATGGCATCGGTGGGCGGCTTCTGCTCCATGCCGACCAACCTAGCGTCAATTTCCCGCGGGTCAGAGCTTATGAAGCACTACGTCCGACAACGTGCCATCGCCGACCGAGGCCGTCATGTAGGTGCAGTGCGGCTGGCGTCGGCGGTCGGTCGGCGAGCCGGGGTTGAGCAGCCGCAGTCCGGTTGTCGCGGTGCTGTCCCACGGAATGTGGCTGTGCCCGAACACCAGTACGTCGGTGTCGGGGTACAGCCGTGCCATGCGCGCGTCGCGGCCGGCCGACGCGCCGGTCTCGTGCGTGACAGTGAACCGGACGCCCTCGAGCGTCACGTCGGCCCGCTCGGGCAGACGGGCCCGCAGGTCGAGGCCGTCGTTGTTGCCCCAGCAGCCGACCAGCCGTGTCGCTCGCAGCTCGAGTTCGTCGAGCAGTGCGACGTCCACCCAGTCGCCGGCGTGCAACACCACGTCGGCGCGGGCCACCTCGTCCCAGACTCGCGCCGGCATGTCGCGGGCGCGCTTGGGCACGTGGGTGTCGGAGATAAGTAGTAGACGCATCCCGCTGCGGCTCAACTGATCTCGCCGCCGAAATACCGGCGTGGATTATCGACCAGCATGGTGGTGAGCTGTTGGTCGGTGACGCCGCGTTCGCGCAGTGCGGGCAGTACGTCGTCGCTGATGTGCGTCAAGTTCCAGTTGGGCACCGCGGCCAGTTTCCCCTCGTGCGAGAACCAGTCGATGAAACACGAACTGTCATGCGCCAGCACCATCTTCTCGGCGTATCCGCGTCTGGCGAGTTCCGCCACGGTGTCGACGCGCTGCTCGAACGGCAGCAGGATGTCGAGCCCGAAGCGGTCCATGCCGAGATACGAACCGGCATCGGCGAGCGCGCACAGGTAATCGAGATCGGTGCTGTCGCCCGAGTGCCCGATCACCACCTTCGTGAGGTCGACGCCCTCCTCCCCCAGCACTTTCTGCGCGACGAGCCCGGAGCGGCTGTGCACGTCGGTGTGCACGGTGATCGGCGCGCCGGTCTGCACGTGGGCCTGGCCGACGGCGCGCATCACCCGCTCGACGCCCGGCGTCAGTCCCTGATGCTCGATGGCGCATTTCAGGAAGGCCGCGCGCACGCCGGTACCGCCGATGCCCTCCCGGATATCCCTGACGAACAGCTCGACCATCGGCTCGGGGGTGTCGAACAGCAGGCCGGGACCGGTGTGCAGGAACTGGAACGGCACGTCGTTGTAGGTGTAGATGCCGGTCGCGACGACGATGTTGATGTCGACCTGCTCGTTGACCCGCTGAATCCGGGGCAGGTACCGGCCCAATCCGATCACCGTCGGGTCGACGATGGTGTCGATGCCACGCGATTTGCATTGGCGCAGTTGGTCTATCGCGTCGGCGACGCGGGCGTCCTCGTCCCATCGCGACGGATAGTCCGGGAAGTTCTGCCGGATCTCGTCGCTCAGGATGAACACGTGCTCATGCATGAGCGTGGCCCCGAGGCGGTCGACGGGCACCGGGCCCCTGACGGTCTGCACGTGCGTCATCACGGCCAGTCTGTGTCATGAGCGGTCGAGCATCAAGACCCTATATCAACTGAGTTGACAAGTACCGCGTGTTGCCAGTTAGCTGAGGTAACGTCCCACCCATCTGCGAACTGCAAAGGAGTGCCCCATGGATTGGAACTTCCTCGGCACCGACTGGCACCTGTTCGGCAAGCTGGCCGACGTCGCCCTGCTGACGCTGCTGTTCGCCGCGACGGTGATGTTCTTCTACATCCAGCGCCTGCGGAAACAACCGCAGTTGCCGATCGCCGAAAACGTCCGGGCCAAGCAGACGGTGCTCACGAAGGTCCGCAAGCGCCAGCCGATGACCGCTGAAGAGCTCGAATATGCCACCCAGGTGATCGACAATCAGCGGACGTTGATGACATTCGCAATTCCCCTGACGATCTTTTCGCTGGGGTGTTTCTACGTGCTCGGCAGTCTCGAGCAACTCCACGGCGCAACCCCTTCGGAGCGCACCTTTCTCGGGGTCATCGCCATGATCTCGTCCATCAATGTGACCACCCAGATCTTCCGCGTGATCAAGCTGAAAAAGCGGCTCGGAAACGTCACCTTGGTGGATTCTGGGAATTAGCTGGACGCTCTCACCTCGTCTTTCTATTCCACGGAATATGTGGAAAGCCGTGCGTGTCCAATCACTGATAGTGTTTACGCCGATTCATCTCAAGTTAGTTGATATACAACTCGCCGACGTCGAAAGGTGATCGAGTGAGCCAACGCTCTACCGCCCGACGATTCCTCGCACGAGCCTGGATGCCGTTGATCGCCCTCATCGCGATCGGCGTCGGCGTGCTGTGCATGGTCAAGGTCCACGAATTCTCCGAGCCTGGACCGGTGCTGGCCGTCAACCCGCCGCAGGCGCCCCCGGAGTTCACCCCCAAGACGCTCACCTACGAGGTGTTCGGCACCCTCGGGTCCGGCGGCCTGCTTTCGTACGTCGACATCAGCGGACACCCCCACAAGGTCGATCTCACCGAACTGCCGTGGTCGCACACCGAGACCACGACCCTCACCGTCGTCTCCGGCAGCATCTCGGTCCAGGTGCACGGCGGCACCGTCGGCTGCCGGATGAAGGTGAATGACGTTGTCCGCGACGAACAGTCCGACGAGCACGGCAACGCCGACGTCGCCTGCCGGGTGAAGTCCGCGTGACCGACACCGACACCGCCCCGATCGCCCGCCCGGCGCACAGCGCGGCCAAGCGCCCCTTCGTCCCCAGAATGGTTCGCCTGCTGGCGATTCCGATCATCGTCTTCTGGGCCCTGCTCGCGGTGGTCACCAATACCTTCGTGCCGAAGATCGAAGATGTCGCCGAGGAACTCGCCGGCCCGATGGTGCCGACCTACGCGCCGTCCCAGGTGGCCATGCTGGCCATCGGCAAGGAATTCCACGAGTCCACCTCCACCAGCCTGACGATGCTGGTGCTGGAAGCCGATCGCGGCCTGACCGAGCAGGACCGCGACTACTACGCGGGCCTGGTCCGCACGCTCAACGCCGACACCACGCACGTGCAGTACGTCATGGACACGTGGGGCAAGCCGATCACCGCCGCCGGCGCACAGAGCCTCGACGGCAAATCCGCCTACGTCCTGCTCCGCCTCGCCGGCGACATCGGGCAGATGGAGGCCAACAACTCGGTCGACGCCGTCAGGAAGATCGTCAAGGACTCCAATCCGCCTGCCGGACTGAAGGTTTACGTCAGTGGCGCGGCGCCGCTGGCGGCCGACACCGTCGAGATCGCCAACTCCAGCCTGAACAACATCACCATCGCGACGATGTTCCTGATCATCTTCATGCTGTTGCTGGTCTACCGCTCCGTCGTCACGATGCTGGTGCCGTTCTTCGGCGTGATCCTGCTGATGTTGTCGGTCAAGGGCGTCATCTCGGCGATCGGGCACTACGGCTTCATCCCGCTGTCGTCGTTCGCCACCAACATGGTCATCTCGCTGACCCTCGGCGCGGGTACCGACTACGGCATCTTCCTCATCGGCCGATATCACGAGGCCCGCCTGGCCGGACAAAGTCGTGAGGACGCGTATTACACCGCCTACAAGGGTGTTTCGCATGTCATCGTCGGCTCGGGTCTGACCATCGCCGGCGCCTGCGCGTGTCTGACGTTCGCTCGGCTGAACTATTTCCACACCATGGGCCCCGCCGTCGCGGTGAGCATGCTGATCACCATCGCCGGCGCCCTGACCATCGGACCCGCCCTGCTCAGCGTCGGCAGCCTCTTCGGGCTCTTCGACCCGAAACAGGAAGTCAAGGCGAAGCTGTACCGGCGCATCGGCACCGCCGTGGTGCGCTGGCCCAAGCCGATCCTCGTCGCCAGTGTCGCGGTCGTCTCGGTCGGCGCGGTGTTTGTGCCCACCTACCGCGTCAGCTACGACGACCGTACCTACCAGCCGCCAGATGCCCCGGCCAACCAGGGATTTCAGGCCGCCGACCGGCACTTCCCCAAGAGCAAGCTGTTCAGCGAGATGCTGATGGTCCAAGCCGACCACGACATGCGCAACTCGGCCGACTTCATCTCGCTGGACCGGGTGGCCAAGGCCCTGATCCGTCTGCCCGGTGTGGCGATGGTGCAGAGCATCACCCGCCCCATGGGACGGGCGCTCGAACACGCCTCCATTCCTTACCTTTTCACCACACAGGGCAGCGGCAACGGTCAGCAGCTGCCGTTCACCCAGCACAACAACGAGAACACCGCGAAGCAGGCGAAGATCACCGCGCACAGCATCGAGGTGCTGAAGAAGACGGCCGACCTGACCCAGACCCTCGCCGACGAGCTGCACAACACCGTGCTGACCCTCGAGGACATGGAGCAGGTCACCAACGACATGCGCGACGCGGTCGCCAACCTCGACGATTTCATGCGCCCGCTCCGCGCGTATTTCTATTGGGAACCACACTGTTTCGATATCCCGGTGTGCTGGTCGTTCCGGTCGCTGTTCGACGTGATCGACAAGGTCGACAACCTGGCGGCCGACATCGGCAAGGCCGTCGGATCCTTCGAGGTGATCGACAGCCTCATGCCGCAGATGGTGTCGCTGCTGCGCCAGACGGTCGCCGACAATCAGGCGTTGCTCGCGATCATCGTGAACAACTACGGCCCCACCGACATTCAGAACCGGAATACCGACCAGACCTTCGACGACATGATCAACGTCGGCAACGACTTCGACGCGTCGCGCAGTGATGACTTCTTCTACATTCCCCGCGAAGCGTTCGACAACGACGACATCAAAATCGGTATGTCACTGATGATGTCGCCCGATGGGCATGCTGCGCGCTTCATCGTCACCCACGAGGGCAACGCGATGGGGCCCGAGGGCATCGAGCACGTCGAACAGTTCCCCGACGCGATCAAGATCGCGCTCAAGGAGACGTCGCTGGCCGGGTCGAAGATCTACATCGGCGGATCCGGGTCCAACAACAAGGACATCCAGCTGTACGCCAAGAACGACCTGATGATCGCGGCCATCGCTGCCTTCGTCCTGATCTTCCTGATCATGATGATCATCACGCGATCCCTGGTGGCCGCCTTGGTGATTCCCGGCACGGTGGCGTTCTCCTACGCCGGCGCGTTCGGGCTGTCGGTGCTGATCTGGCAGCACCTGATCGGGCTACCCCTGCACTGGCTGATCCTGCCGCTGACCTTCATCGTGCTGGTGGCCGTCGGCTCGGACTACAACCTGCTGCTGGTCGCCCGGCTCAAGGAGGAAATCCACGCCGGCCTGAACACCGGCCTCATCCGCGCCCTCGGCAGCACTGGCGGCGTCGTGACCTCCGCGGGCCTGGTGTTCGCGTTCACCATGCTGGCCATGCTGTCCAGTGATCTGCGGACCATCGGCCAGATGGGGTCGACGGTCTGCATCGGCCTGCTGCTCGACACCCTGGTGGTGCGGTCGTTCATCGTGCCGTGTCTGGTGCGACTGCTGGGCCCCTGGTTCTGGTGGCCGACATTCGTCCGGCAGCGGCCGCTACGTCCGTACACGCCGGCCACCTTGACCCCGGCTAACACTGTGTAGTTGTCAAGGTGCGCAATGCTTTAGGTGTTATGCGGCTGTGTCGAGGCGCATGGTGCGGCGGTTGTATGCGGGGATCGGTTTTCGTTGCGGGTCGACGGCCGCGGGTGGGACGAGCCAGGGGTGTTTGTCCAGGCCCATGACGACGTCCCAGCCGTCGTGGTGGACGTTGGCGTGGCAGGCCGGGCACAGCAGGCAGCCGTTGGCTAGTGATGTCTCACCGTGGTGGGTCCAGTGGATGATGTGGTGGGCGTGGGTGCGTCCGGGTGGTGCGCCGCATTTGATGCAGCACTGATCCCGCAGATACAGCGCTTTGCGCAGGTGCGCCGGGAACAAACGTTTCTCCCGGCCCATGTCCAGGGGTACCTGTTCGCCGTCGACGATGATCGTGGTGACGGTGGTGTCGCAGCAGATTCGTTCCAGGGTCATGGTGCTGATCGACCCGATGAATTCCAACGCCGCCAGGTCTGGAGTGTCGGCGGGCACCGTCACCAGTAGCTGCGTGCGCGGCGCGGAAGCGACGTCCCCGCCGCGGGCGGCGATGTCCAACACGGCCTCTAACGCATCCGCCCGCCGCCTGCCCGCCGTGCGGGTGTCGGGGGTGCCGTCGGGTTCGGGCCGCGGTGCCGAGTGTTCCTCGATCGCTGCGACCAGCTTGGCGCCCACCTCCACGTCCAAGTCCGCGCGCACCTGCACCCGACCATCGGAGGTGACGCGGTGCTCGACGGTGTTGATCGACCGGTCCTCCGCGGCCGGCAACCCACCTTCGGCGGCCGCATGCCGGTTCCCCAAACGCCGCGCGCGTTTGTCGATGTCGGCGGGGGTGGCGCCAGAGAAGAACTGCCCCAGCAGATCGGTCACCTGCGCGAACCGGGCTTCTTCGTCTACCTCACCGGGTGCGCGGGCTTGGATGTGGTTGATGCCTTTGACGATCGCATCGACATGCTCCCCGGAGATCGCACCGTCGGCGGCATGGGCCGTGAGCGTGGGTAACGCCGGCAAGGCGCCCGATACCCGGATAAAGCGCTCGGCCACCGATGGCGCACACCCCAACGCCATCAACAACTCCCGCGACGTCCGGCCCTGCGCCGCCGCCACCCCGCGGCGATCCAGCACCCCGGTCAGCATCGCTGCCAGATGATCGATCACGCCACGCAGTGTCAGTAGCGTCCGCAGCACACCAAGTGCGGCATCCCCGGTGATGTCTTCGGAAATGACCACGCCGCGCAGGTGGTCGAGGAGAGCTTTGAGATCCGGTGCGATTCCCATAACACATCGTATCGAACATACGTTCGAAAGGCAACGGATCTATCGCTCCGAACTTTCCGGCATGCCAGAGGGCGAGCCGCGAAGTGGCGGCTAGGTCACTGCGCGCTAGGCGAGAGAGCAAGCGCCGATCGCGACGCCCAACCGGCCTAGCCGCCGACCGCTTGCCGCAGCAGCTGCGGATCATGGGCGTTGACGAGGGACATATCAGGTTCATCCGAAGCCCAAAGTTCGCTCAGCCGTTGATGATTGGCCTGCACCTTCGCCCAGTCGAAGGCAACTGAGCGTTCCATCAGACGCAGGGCCCGCGGCGCGGTATTGCTGCCGTCGAGCTGGCCACGATGGTAGAAGCTGTCGCCGGCATGCAGAATCCAGCGGTCCCCCGCGTCGACGGCCACCGCGGCGTGCCCGCGCGTATGCCCGGGCAGGCTGATCAAGACGATGCCGTCAGCGATCTCGGCCAACTCTTTGGCGCCGGGGAAGCCGCGCCACGACTCCGAGGCCGCGGGCGAGTGCTCGACCAGGATCGGGCCGTGCGCGTGACCGGCCGGCAGGTAGCGCTGTTTCTCCACGAGCGTCTTCGGATGCAGTGCCGCGAATGCCTCGGCATCGGTGAGATGAACCTGCGCCCAAGGGAAGTCCGCCAGACCTCCCACGTGGTCGGCATCGAAGTGGGTCACGACGATGTGCCGCACGTCGCTGGGCTCGAACCCGAGGCGGCGAATTTGGTTGATGGCGGCTTCGTTCGGATCGAACACCGGGCGGACGTAGAAGCGGGCCGGGCCGAAGCGACTGCCCGGCGACTCGGCATCCCGCAGCCCCAACCCGGAGTCGACAAGCACGAGACCGCCCGGCGTTTCGACAAGGAGTACGTGGCAGACCAATCCGTCGGGCACGAACCGCGGATGCATGGTGCCGCAGTTGAGGTGGTGGACCCTCATGTCAGGTCAGCCGGGGCCGTCCCGATGAGCCGGGCATCGGGTTGGCTGGACATGGCCAGCAGCCCCCGCAGTCCGCGGATGACGGCGGGCCAGTTTCGCGGGTCACGCAGATTCAGGCCTCCCACAAGCTGTTTCAGCATCGTCAGCGTGTCGAAGTAGATGCGTTCGGCGACCAGGTCCTCGTTCTCGTCGAACACGAAATAGGCCGTCATCCGGGTGCGGTGCCGCGAGCCCGTCGCCGGGATGCCGCCGAGCGGGCCGAGATGCGTTCCGAGGAGCCAGAATTCGACGATCACGGCATCAGCGCTGTGTCGCAGCGCGATGATCTCGTGATCCTGGTCGGGAAACGCGACGCGGGTGTCGTGGTAGTAGCCACGCACATCGACGTCACCGTCGTGGACGGTGAGCGTCGGGATGATCTCGTAGTGCGGATGCGGGAAGGTGGCCAGCACGTCGTCCCAGTCCTGTCGGACCTCGTCGTGGAAGTGGTCGAGGACGAGCTTTTCGCGAGCCTGCAACACCTCGACGGAAGGGATGGCGAAGCGGTGCGTCATGGCGTCCTCCTCGAACTGCAAAGTATTTCCACACCGTGGGATTAATATGACAATAATCCCACGGTGTGGAAATTTGCAAGGGTCTGGGCCAGAATGAGGCCATGAACGCGGCCACCCCGACTCCCCGCCGCGGACGGCCGC
Source organism: Mycobacterium sp. SMC-18 (assembly GCF_045310895.1). Lineage (NCBI taxonomy): Bacteria > Bacillati > Actinomycetota > Actinomycetes > Mycobacteriales > Mycobacteriaceae > Mycobacterium > Mycobacterium sp. SMC-18. The sequence goes on along the minus strand of NZ_JBJIAL010000020.1, from coordinate 14,532 downwards.
CGAAGGCGCTGGCACAGCTGACGCGATCGACGATCCGGGAAGCGGCGCTGACCGTCATCGACCAGGACGGCATCGCCGCGGTCAGCATGCGGTCCGTCAGCCGCCTGCTCGGCGTCGACGCCAAGAGCCTCTACCACCATGTCGCCGACAAGGACGATCTGCTGGACGCCGTCGCCGAACATCTGCTCGGGCAGCTGCGACCACCGGCACCCACCGGCGAGTTGCGGACCGACCTGCGGGCCCTCGCCTACGAGTTCCGGCGCGTGACCCTCGCCCACCCGGAGGCCGCGACGCTCGTGCTGACCCGGCAGATGACGACGCTCGCCGGACTCGCGCCCGTCGAGGCTCTCCTGTCGATCCTGCATCGGGCCGGCGCCGCCCCCGAGCTCGCCGTGCGACTCACCCGTGTCCTGGTGGCCGCCGTCGTCGGGATGCTGCTGCGCGAGGTGTCCGCCGGCCCCACCTTCGGCAGCGGAAAGTCCGCCGACATCGCTGCCCGGCAGGCCGAACTGGAAGATTCCGCGCTCCCGGAAGTGGTTGCGTGCGCACCATTTCTCGCCCGGTTCGACCGGGACCGGGAATTCGCGTCGGGCGTGGACTTGCTCGCGGATTTCGCCGCATTCCAGCTGGTGAGCCTGACATAGTGCTGCCATGCGGTTGCTGAGTGCTGTCGACACGATGTTCTACCGGATGGAGTCCGACCGGACGCCCATGCACATCGGCGCCCTGCTGACGTTCCGGCTGCCCGACGGCGCCGGGCCGGACTACGTCCGCACCCTGTACAACGCATTCGCCGAACTGTCGTTCCTGCCGTTCCCGTTCGACAGCGCCGTCGTCGACGGCCTGCTGCCCGAGTGGCGCGAGGTCCGCCCGGACCCGGAGTACCACGTCCGGCTGTCAGCGCTGCCGTACCCCGGAAGCGAGGCCGATCTGGGCACCCTGGTCGCCCGGCTGCACGCGCACCCGCTCGACATGCGCCGGCCACTGTGGGAAGCACACTTCATCGAGGGCCTGTCCGACGGTCGCTTCGCCATGTACTTCAAGGCCCACCACTGTGCGGTGGACGGCATGGGCGCGATCAACACCATCAAGAAGTGGTTGAGCACCGAGCCGGACCGCTACGTGCCGCTGTCCGAGGCCGGACCGAAGGCCGAGGTGCCCGACCGCAACCGGGTCGCGTCGGTCGCCTACGAGCTGTGGAACCGGACGACGGACGGCGTCGCGGGTTCTGCCGAGTTGGTGAAGAGCCTGGTCGGCATGATCGGCGGCGACAACAGCCACGTCGGCGCCACGCTGGGCACGCCGCGCGCGCCGTTCAACGCCACCCTCACGCCGCAGCGCCGGCTCGCGGTCGAGGTGCTCGAACTGGGCCGCCTCAAGGCCATCGCCAAGGCCACCGAGACAACCGTCAACGACGTGACACTCGCCGTGTGTGGCGCGGCGCTGCGCCGCTACCTCGACGAGCAGGGCGAGCTGCCCGAGCAGACGCTGACCGCCTCGGTGCCGGTGGGCTGGGAGCGCGACGAGGACACCTTGAATGCGGCCGCGGGCTTCGTCTGCCCTTTGGCGACAACAGAATCGGACCCGTTGCAGCGGCTGGCGGTGATCAACGCCTCGACCACGCGCGGTAAGAAGGAACTGCTCGCGATGTCACCGAATGCCCTGAACCACTACACGTTGATGGGGTTGCTGCCACTGACGATCGGGCAGAAAACCGGTGCGCTGACCAAGATTCCGCCGTTGTTCAACCTCACGGTGTCCAACGTGGTCCTGACCAGAGAACCGCTGTACCTCGGTGGCGCACAGCTGGAATTGATCGCTCCGGTCTCTTTCCTGTGCGACGGCTACGGACTGAACATCACCCTGGTCGGCTACACCGACAAGGTCATCCTCGGCTTCGTCGGCTGCCGAGACACCATGCCGCATCTGCAGCGCCTGGCGGTCTACTCCCGCGAGGCGCTCGACGAATTGGAGCGGGCCGCCGCATAGGCCGCTGATAGAATCTCGATCCGTGATCGAGTCTTCGTCGGTGAGCCAGCCGGCTGTTCGCACCGCGGTGCAGCGCCGCGGCATCGAACGCACCCAGGCGATCCTCGATTCCGCCGAGACGATCCTCGCCGAACAAGGTTATGCCGCAGCAACTCTCAAGGCGATCGGCGAGCATGCCGGCATCCCGACGGCATCGCTCTACCACTACTTCGCGGACCGGAGGCAGGTCGAGGCCGAGCTCGTGCGGCGCCACATCCCGGTCATCGACGAGCGCTTCGCGGCATCGCTGTACGGCAACAAGATCCGGACGCTGCGCGACGGCGTCGACGCGATGATCGACCCACTGCTCGCCTACTTCCGGGAGAATCCCGGATTCGTGCAGCTGTGGTTCGCGGGCCGCAGCGCGACACTGTCCGAGCTGGGTGGGTTGTTCGACGAATCCTGGGCAGAAAAGCTGTGGCACTTCCTCATCGAGCACGAACTCATCACCGCAGCGACCCCGTTGTTCGCCGTCCAGTTGATGTTCGAGGTCGGTGATCGGCTCTTCGACGTGGCGTTCCAGCGCTCCCCCAAGGGCGATGACGCCACCATGGACGAGGGTCGGCGCATGCTCACCGCGTACCTGACGACATTCGCCCCATCAGGTACCAGGTCTGCATGACCCCCTTGCCCTTGACCTCGACGGCACCCCGCTCCTCCAGCACGAACGCGTCCTTGAGCCGCTCATAGACGTTGTGCGGCACCTGGATTCGACCTTCGACATCGGTGGTCTCCATTCGCGCCGCGACATTGACCGCGTCCCCCCACACGTCGTAGAAGAACTTGCGTGCGCCCACCACACCCGCGACCACCGGTCCGGCCGCCAGCCCGATGCGCAGTGGCACCCGCCGGCCGTTGGGGTCCGTCAACTCGGCCACCGCGTCGACCATGTCGAGAGCCAGATCGGCCAGCGCCTCGAGATGGTCGGGCCGCGGCTCGGGAACCCCACTGACGATCATGTAGGAATCGCCGCTCGTCTTGATCTTCTCCAAGCCGTGCCGGTCGACCAGCGTGTCCAGGTCGGTGTACAGGTGATCGAGAAACCTGACCAACTCGGTGGGCGTGGTATCGCTTGCGCGCTGGGTGAATCCGGCGATATCGGCGAACAGCACCGAGGCGTCGTCGTAGCTGTCAGCGATGACGTCGCGGTGCGGATCCTTCAACCGCTGAGCGATCTTCGAGGGCAAGATGTTGGCCAGCAGCGACTCGGAGCGCTCGTATTCGGCAGCCAAAGCCGATTCCGCGCGGCTGATTTCACGCAGTGCGTACCAGACGGTCGCGAGGACGAGCACCCATGAGGAAATTACCGAGATGAGGAATCCGGCAGTCGTGACCCACAGCGGCTGGACACCGGTGTCCGCGGGCACCAGGTACTGGAGCGCGATGATGAGTGCCGCACCCACCGCCGCCACCGCCGATGCCACCACGATGTGCTCGATCCCCAGGATCAGCACCACCAGCGAAGCGGCGACCAGGAAGTACAGCTGCTGGCCGGAACCTCTTCCGACATAAACGGTCACGAGCGTCGTCAAGGAGTACGCGATACCGATGAAGGTCAGCGGCGCGACGAGTTCGCCGTACCGGTACAAGCGGGGAATCGCGAGATAGACCGGGGCGCACACGACGGCGAGGCCACCGATCCAGATGCCGGCCTCGCCGGCGAGCATCGACAGCGTCCCGAGGAACGCGGCGACGACGGCACCGATCCTGGCGGCCACCGTGAGGACGCGTCGGCGGCGCGCCAGACTCTCGGCGGACGCAGCCTTCGGCGACATGATCCGCAGCCTAGCGCCGAAAGCGCACGTCACCGCGGGCATTGACAGTGCATCCGCGCGAAACCTAAACTCGATTTCGATTCGATATTGGCTTTGAGTATTACAGGGCGATCCCCATCAGAAGGAGAAGAACATGGCCAACACCCGACGGCGGGTCGTCTTCATCGGCGCGGCCGGTGAGATGTGTCGCCTGGCCATCGAACGGTTCGCGGTAGCCGCCGGCGACTGGGAGCTCGCGCTCTACGACATCCGGCCAGAACTGCTCGAGCCGCTGATCAAGAAGCTGCCGAGTGGGCTGGCGACGGCCGCCCGGCTCGATCTGTATGACCGCGACGGCCTGCGCACCGCCATCGACGGCGCGGCACTCGTCGTGCTCGGCGCCGGCCCGTACAACCGCACCGCCGGTCCGGTGATGGAAGCCTGCCTGGCCGCCGGGGTGCCGTACCTCGATTTCGATGACGACATCGAAAGCACCTTGCACGCACTGACTCTGGGCGACGCCGCCAAGGCGGCCGGCGTTCCGATGTACATCGGCTGCGGCGCCTCGCCCGGCATCACGAACGTGCTGGCCGCCGACGCCGCCGCCGAACTGGACACCGTCGAGAACATCGACGTCTATTGGGTGGTCGGCGACGAGCGTGGTTCGATCGGTCGCGCGGTGCTCGACCACATGCTGCGCGTCGCCGCGGGTCCCTGCATGACGTGGGAGAACGGCGGACCGGTCATGCACCAGTCCTGGCTGGAGACCCGGTGGACGGACCTGGGCGGCGGGCTGGGCCTGACGTTGGTGCACGAGACGGCCCATCCCGAACCCGTGACACTGCCGCGGAAGTACCCCGATGCCAAGAACATTCGTTGTTTCGGCGGCCTGGACCCGGCGCCCTACAACGGCCTGGTCCGGGGCGTCGGCCTGGCCGTGCAGAAGGGTCAGATACCCGTCGAGAAGGCCATCGACTTCCTGGAATCCCTGCTCACCGGCGGAGTGGGCAGTGTCGCCGGCTGGCGCCACGGCCTGGCGGGAATGTGGGACCTGGTGCGCACGGGTGAGTCGACGCGCCTCGAGCTGCTCACGTTCCTCGCCAAAGCTGCAGCGGGCCACACCTTTCCGTACAAATCTGGGCTGAAGGTCGAGGTGACCGGCCTCAAGGACGGCATCCCCACCGTCGCCAGCCGCCGCACGCCGGTCGCAGGCCCAGGCACCTATCTGTTCACCGACATGGCGGCCGCAACGGGCACCGCGTGCGCCGCGTTCATGGTGGTGGCACTCGAATCCGGCAGCCGCGCCGGGGTTTTCACGCCCGAGGAATGGGCCGAACCGGCGCAGTTCTACTCGGCACTGAAGCGGGTCGGCACGCCGAGCGCCGAACTTCCCGTCGGCGCGCACTAGAGGGGCTGGTCATGGATCTGAAGACCGCGTTGTACGCACTCGCCGACATCTTCATGATCGTCGCCGGTTTCACGTACGGCTTCAAGTTCATTCGGAACTACCAGAACTACCTGCTGGGCCTCGAGTGGATCATCGTCGCGTCGTCCGGCACCAACTTCCTGGTGTATGGGCTGGTCGGCGCCGACGAAACCAGTCCGATGTTCCACGCGGCGTTCTTTCTCGACGCCTTCTCGCGGTCGATCGGCATCACCGTGATCCTCGTCCTGGGCCTGATGAAGGTCACGCACGGGTACCGGCCGTCGATCGCCGTCGACATCGGAGTGTTCGGGCTCGCGGTCATCGGCGGACTCGTGATGTCGTTGTTCGCCGCGGATTTCGGCGTGGCCGGGGCCATCTTCTACGTGGTCATGAACGCCCTGACGACGCTGTTCCTGTTCTACTTCGCCTGGCGACTGTGGCGGATCGGCGCACAAGGTAACGCGATGGCCGTCGCCGCCGTGACGATCGCGGCGGCTGCCATTGCCGGAATGTACGACTTCTACCGCATCCCGGGCGACGATCAGCACCACACGGTCTTCTACATCCTGGCGCTGACCACCTGGGCGGCGCAGATGACGGTGTATTACTACGGTTACCGCGCGCTGGACAATCACACCGCGCGAATCCCGGCCGAAAAGGCTTTTACCGCATAGCACTTCGCAGACAGTGACGGCCCGCGGGTACATCCCGCGGGCCGTTTCTGCACTTCGTCAGTACGCGCCGTCGGCCAGTCCGGCAGCGATGCTCCGGGCCGCGTGCGCACCGGTGTCCATGGCACCTTCGATGGCGCCGGCCTCGACCCCGGCAATGTCGCTGCCGGCGAAGTGGATTCGCCCATGGGCTTCCCGCAGCTGCGCGGCACCGCCGGTGAAGTGTCCCGGCCGGTGCACCATGAATCCGCCCTTGGAGAATTCGTCGGTAACCCAGTCATGGCAGGCGGTTTCGCGCACCTCGATGTCGGCAATGAACGCCCGCAACGCCTGCTGCACCGCGGCGGGATCGTTGGCGTCGATCGCGGCGCCCGTGGAGCACAGACACATGATGAACGTGTCGCCGTCTTCGTGGTACTCCACCCGTGCGGCGTTGATGGGGTTCTGTCCCAGCGGCGCGACGGCCTGGAACGGCTCGAGTACGCCCTTGGCCCGCACCCAGATTTTGGAGCCCACGATCGGATTCTTCTCCTCGATCATGCGACGCGACGCCGCCGGGACCTCGGGGGTGATGGCGATGTCCCCCAAGGTGTTCAGCGGCACCGCGACGACGGCCGCACGCGCCCGGATCCGCTGACCGTCTCGCGTGGTGACGGTGACGCCGGCACCGTCGTCCTCGACTGCGGCGATCGGAGTCGACAACCTCACCTTCGCCGTCGACTCCGCCATGATGGCGTCGAGCAGCCTTCTGGTGCCGCCCTCGATGGGCCAGGTGCCGGCTGTCTCGAAGAACGCCGCCCAACTGCCGAAGTATGTCGCCACGCACGAAAGGAACTGGGCGACACCGTGATCTTCGTAGGACGTCACCAGCGCAGCCATGGCACCGTCGAGCAGGTCATGCTCGTAGGGCGGCAGATTCAGTGCGTTGAGCCGGTCGGCAATGGTCTCTTTCTCGATTGCGCTGGTGTCAACGAGGCCGATTTCGAACGGTTGCGGGAACACAGCACGAGCGTCGGCGAAGAACTGATTCATCAGCGGCTCGAGCGCCGCGCCGTACTCCTCGGGTAACGCCGAATGCGTTGCGCCTTCGGCAATCCAGTACATCGTGGTGGGCACGACAGGGATCTGGAGTGGAATGTTGTGCCGCTGCAGTTCCTGCCACATGTTGGGCTGCGTCCAGTGCACATAGGTGCCCCCGTACTCCAACTGCCGGCCCAGGCCGGGACCGGTCCACGTGCGGCCGCCGACCCGGTCGCGTGCCTCGAGCAGCACCACCGAGTGCCCTTTGAGGCTCAGGTCGCGCGCCGCGATGACGCCGGCGAAGCCACCGCCGATCACCGCGACGTCGTATTGATCTGTCATTGTTGCTCCCATCAAAGGCGAATTCGATTCGTGTTCGACTTTAGGTAGTGCGCCGGGCGCCGTCAATGAAGGCGGCTATGCTCTCGAAAGATGCCCACCACCCCGCCTTCAAGCGCCGGACGGTCCCGTCCGGCAGCAGTTCAGCGCCGCGGCGTGGAGCGCACACAGGCGCTCCTCGACGCGGCCGAAACGCTGCTCAGCGAGCAGGGCTACGCGGCCGCCACGCTCAAAGCCGTCGGCGAGCTGGCCGGCATCCCGACCGCGTCGGTCTACCACTACTTCGCGGACCGTCATCAGCTCGAAGCCGAACTCGTGCAACGGCATATCGCCGCGCTCGACGACATCCTGACGGCTGCGCTCGAGCGCAGCCGCGCCCGCACCCTGCGCGGCGCCATCAACGTGCTGATCGACACCATGGTCGACTACTTCCGTGAGCACCGCAGCCTGATCGCGCTGTGGTTCGTCGAACGCACGTCTGCCGTTGGCGAATCCGCCCGCGCTGCCGACGAAGCGTGGGCCGAACAGTTCTGGCGGTACCTCATCGAGCGCGAGCTGTTGCATCCGGACACACCGGTCCTGGTCGTACTGCTGACCTTCGAAGCCGGCAACCGACTTCTCGACGTCGCCTTCCGACAGTCGCCGACCGGCGACGAGGTCGTCATCGATGAAGTGCGACGGATGAGTACCGCCTATCTGGAGACCTACGCCCCCACCAAGCGGGCGCGCTGAGTCAGCCCGCCGCGGCCGCGATGGCGTCGCTGAGCATGCGCGCGCACAGCGCGATGTAGTCCGCGCGGGAAATGACGACGTCGCCGGCAGCGAGCGCGACCGCGGCATCCACCTGGCCGCCGACGAGTACCCGCGTCGCCATCGCCAGACGGCCGGTCGTCCGGTCGTCCATGGGGCCGACGACGGCGGCCACCTGCTCGGTCACGAACGCGACGTACTGATCGGTTGCCACCCGCTTGCGCGCCGCGACAGCCGCGACGCCGGCGGATTCGGCGTACAACCGCGCCCTGGGTACATCGCTGATGATGACGTCGTAGAACACGGCCAGCGCGGCGCTCGCCCGCTCGACGATGTCGGGCCCGCAGGCGTCCACGGCCGCCAGCGTCTGCGTGAAAACGTCCCGCATCACGTCGTCGAACAGGGCGGCGAGCAGCTCGTCACGGTTCGCGAAATGCTCGTAGAAGTACCGCTGGCTGAGCCGCGCCCGCCGACAGACGGTGTTCATCCGCAACCCGGCGACGCCCACCTCCGCGACTTCGTCCAGGCCCGCCGCGATCAGGCGATTCCGGCGTTCCTGCACGCGCTGATCGGCCTTCACACCACGGAAAGGCCGCGTCACGGTCGTCATATCTCAATCTTGACACAGCGCTGTTCCAGGAACACCATTGTTCCTACTTCGGGCCCGAACCGGCCACCATCCACAGCACGCCAAGAAAGGCCGCCGATGAACCTCACCGACCGATTCCAGGACCTGATCGACCGCGGCGTCGCCCCGACGCTCGACCAGCTCGACGCGCTGTACGACGACGCGTCCGCCGTCGGCGTCGACGATGTGCTCGGCGAATGGGCGGGCGGCGTGTTCGGCCTGGGCCACCCCGCCGAAGCGCAGCTGGAGGCGATCAAATGGGCCGGCAAGTCCTTCGGCGCCGCCGATGACGTCGCACCGATCGTCTGCTTCGACGACGCGGGACGCCGTTTCGTGAACCCCATCTTCGGGGGCGCGAGCCTGCGGCTGACGGACTACCGCGGCAGCGCAACCGCCACGATGACCTACCACGACCTGCCGATGGCGGATCATTTCCGGAAGATCTCCGACACCATCCTCATCGGGGCGATGGAAGCGCCGGGGCAGAGCCGGGCCGGCTACTTCTACCTGACCCGGATGGACACCATCGAGCGGCCGCGCAATCCCGAGTTCGTCTCGTGCGAACCGGCCCGCACCGCGGACGCCGCTGTCCTGCGCGCACCGGGCCAACCGTTCGAGGTCACCCAGGTCGAGCTCGAAAGTCCGCGCCCCGACGAGGTTCTCGTGCGTATCGAGGCGGTCGGCATCTGTCACAGCGACCTCGTGATCGCCGGAATGGCTCAGCCCCAACAACTTCCGATGGTTCTCGGCCATGAAGGCGCGGGCGTCATCGAGGCCGTCGGGACCGATGTGACGGACCTCCAGCCCGGCGATCACGTCGTGCTCAGCTACGCGTGGTGCGGCGAGTGCACCAACTGCAGACGCGACCGGATGGCGTACTGCTCGCGGTCCAACATGCTCAACCTCACCGGCGCCCGGCTCGACGGCAGCGGTGGCATGCGGATCGGCACCACGCCGGTGCATGCCCGCTTCTGCGGCCAATCCTCTTTCGCCACATACGCTCTCGCCGTCGCTCACACCGTGGTACGCGTCCCGAAGGACGTGCCGTTCGACGTACTCGCTCCCCTCGGTTGCGGCGTCCAGACCGGCGCGGGCACGGTACTGAACGCGCTGCGCCCCGAGCCGGGTTCATCGATCGCGGTGTTCGCCGCGGGCTCGGTGGGGCTGTCGGCCATCATGGCCGCGAAGGTGGCCGGCTGCGAACGGATCATCGCCGTGGACCCCAAACCGCAACGGCGGGAGCTTGCGGTGTCGTTGGGCGCCACCGACGCCGTCGATCCCGCCTACGCCAGAAGCGCCGTCCGGTCCGGCGTCGACTACGCCGTCGACTGCATCGGCAAACCGGAATCCGCGCGCGCCGCAATCGCCAGCCTGGCGTCGCCCGGCGTCTGCGCCGTCGTCGGCCTGCAGGGCCTGAGCACCCCCATCCAGGTCGACCTCGCGAAGCTCGTCGGCAAGGGTCAGACCCTCTGCGGTGTCGTCGAAGGCCAGGCGGTGCCACGCCGCTTCATCCCGACGCTCATCGACCTGTACCGCAGCGGTGCGCTACCCGTCGACCGCTTGATCACCACGTTCGGGCTCGACGAGATCAACGACGCCATCGCGGCGACGCAACGCGGAGATGTCGTCAAAGCCGTGTTGCTGCCGGCGGGACCGCGTCGGTAGCCGGGATGTCTGGTCACCGCCCGAGTCGTCGCAGCAAGTTCGTTCAGCGTCTGCTCTACATGTTCTTCCGGCCGATGTTCGTCATCGGCGAACCCAGCGGCATCCAACTGGCGGCGTTGCGGTTCGTGGTCGAACAGTTCGCTCCTCGGCCCGATCGCGGCACCGACGTCGAATCGACCGTCGAAAACGGCGTCCGTTGCGCCTGGGTCACCGCAGACGGCGCCGGCCGCGACGGCGTGGTGCTCTACCTGCATGGTGGCGGCTATTTCGTCGGCTCCGCACACGCAGCAGCCGGGACTGCCGCGCGGATCTCTGCTGCCAGCGGACTACGCGTCTGCGTGCCCGACTACTGCCTGTTGCCCGAACATCCGGTCCCGGCTGCGGCTGATGACGCTGTCGCCGTCTACCGCGCGCTGCTGGCAGCTGGTGTCGACCCCGCCACCCTGGTGGTGGCGGGCGATTCGGCCGGCGGCCATCTCGCGGCGTGCCTGGTCAACGAGGTGAAGGACAGTGGATTGCCGCTGCCGCGAGCCGTGGTGCTGTGGTCGCCGGTGATCGATCCGCTCGGCCAAGCGGCCATCGCCGCCGACCGAAGGCGACGCGACGCCGTTCTCGCCGTCCCGTTCTGGGCGCCGGCGTTGCGAAAGCATCTCACCGATGCCCGCGAGGCCACTCGCATGAACCCACTCGCCGACGTCGACCACCGGTGGTCGCGGTGGACGATGATCTACGAAGCGCCGCAGGGCAATTGCGTCAGGCGGCAGCACCAGGGGACCCGCTGGAACGCATCCAGTCGTACACGGCGGCCTTGATTGACTGGTTCTGCTCAGGCCTCATCGTCACGCCGTCCGACGAACTCGTCGCGCCGCTGCGGGAGGCCATTGCACACGGTTGCCGATCCGGCTGCGTCTCATCGCGCGATCCAGATGGCGACGCGCAGGCCATATTTCATCTCGTCCTCGGCGTGCTCGTCACGCACACCACCATCGGCCGGCCGGCGTCCCGCAAGGAACTCGAAATGGCGGTCATGGGGACAATCAGGGGCGCCCTCAGGGTGCGCTGACGAGACCGCACTCACCCGCCAACGACAACAGGCCAGAAGCGTGAGCTTCTGGCCTGTTGTTTGTGGTGCGCCCGAAGGGATTCGAACCCCTAACCTTCTGATCCGTAGTCAGATGCTCTATCCGTTGAGCTACGGGCGCATTGGGTACAACTATTCAGTTATGTGGCGGAGGCGAGAGGATTTGAACCTCCGGTCCCCTGTAAGGGGGACAACTCATTAGCAGTGAGTCCCATTCGGCCGCTCTGGCACGCCTCCTGAACGATCCGAGGGTACCGGACTCTTGCACCCCGGAACCGCCGAGGGCATACGGTACACAGTCAACGCCCACAAAGGCAAAGCGCGACGCCAGAGCGCCATCTGCCGTCCACCTAGACTGTCCCGGGTGACCGCCCGCCTGCGCCCCGAGATGGACGCTCTGCCTGCCTACACCCCCGGCCGCACAGTGCCCGGCGCCATCAAGATCGCCAGCAACGAGACCGTCGACGGACCGCTGCCCAGCGTCCGCGAAGCCATCGTCAAAGCGATGGACAACATCAACCGCTACCCGGACAACGGCTACGCGGCGCTGCGTGAACGACTGGCGGCCTACGTCGGGTTCGCGCCCAACCAGATCTCGGTGGGCTGCGGGTCGGTGAGCCTGTGCCAGCAGCTCGTCCAGATCACCGCCTCGGTCGGCGACGAGGTGCTGTTCGCGTGGCGCAGCTTCGAGATCTACCCACTGCAGGTCCGCACCGCCGGCGCGACGCCCGTGCCCGTCCCGCTGACGGACTACACGCACGATCTGGACGCCATGCTGGCCGCGATCACCGACCGCACGCGACTGATCTTCGTCTGCAACCCCAACAACCCCACCTCGACGGTCGTCGACCCGGTCAAGCTGGCCGAGTTCGTCGCCAAGGTCCCGCCGCACATCCTGGTGGTCCTGGACGAGGCGTACGTCGAGTACATCCGCGACGGCCTCCTGCCGGACAGTCTGGCGCTGGTGCGCAAGCACCCCAACGTCGTCGTCCTGCGCACCTTCTCGAAGGCCTACGGCCTGGCCGGACTGCGGATTGGCTACGCCGTCGCACACGAGGACATCGTCACCGCGCTGGGCAAGGTGTACGTGCCGTTCACGGCGACCAGCGTCAGCCAGGCCGCGGCCATCGCCTGCCTGGACGCCGCCGACGAACTGCTGGCGCGCACCGACGCGGTGGTGGCCGAGCGGGCCCGGGTCAGCGCCGCCCTGCGCGACGCAGGGTTCGAGCTGCCCGACTCGCAGGCCAACTTCGTCTGGCTGCCGTTGAGCCCGGAAGACACCGCCGACTTCGTCGACGCGGCCGCCGACAACAAGCTGCTGGTGCGGCCCTACGGCGGGGAAGGCGTGCGCGTCACCGTCACGGTGCCGCACGAGAACGACCTGTTCCTCGACTTCGCGGTCAGGTGGCGCGGCGGCGGCCGGTGAAGCCGATCAGCTGATCCAGTGCACTCGCATCAGCCGGTACCTCGACGGGGTCGTCGAACCCGACGGCCGCGCGCGCCGCGGGACTGATCACAGCCCTGGTCATGACGAGGACGTACTCGGCCAGGTCCTCCGGGGCGTCCACGTCGCGGCCGACGGCCGTTGCGTAGTCCCAGGCATGGACGAGGAATTCGAGAGGCAGGATGCCGGCGATCTGCGCGGCGGGCATCTCCCCCGGCCCCGCCGCGACGGTGCCCTCCAGCCCCCTGCTGCGCCACGCGGCCAGAGCAGGCCGGGCTGCGGCGGTGACCTGGTCGACGATCGGCGCCGCGGCGTCACGCTCGGGCAGCTGCGCGCCGGCGATCCCGCCGATGACCGTGATCGAGTTCATCAGGTGATCGGTGAGGGCCGCCACATCGAACTCGGTGCACGGCGTCTGCCGCGCCGCATCGTCAGGCCCGAGACCGGCCAACACCCGCTCGAGCACGTCCAGACTGGCCTCGCCGGCCTCGATCACATCGGACGGAATCGTCATGGGCGAGACGCTACGCCCAGGTTGACCGGCTAGCCTGCCGATCATGGGTGAAACCTCGGGAAGCTTCGAATCGCTCTCCATTGAGACCAAGGACCACGTCGCACAGGTGACGCTGCTCGGGCCGGGCAAGGGCAATGCCATGGGTCCGGCCTTCTGGGCCGAGCTGCCGGTGGCCTTCGCCGCCCTGGACGCCGACCCCGACGTGCGGGCCATCGTGCTCACCGGGTCGGGCCGCAACTTCAGCTATGGACTGGATCTGCCCGCGATGGGCGGCATGCTGGCACCCATGCTCGGGGGCGGGCTGGCCAAGGAACGCGCCGACTTCCACACCGCGCTGCGGGCCATGCAGCAGGCGATCACCGCGGTCGCCGACTGCCGCACCCCCACCATCGCCTCGATCCAGGGCTGGTGCATCGGCGGCGGTGTCGACCTGATCTCGGCGGTGGACATCCGCTACGCGAGCGCCGATGCCAAGTTCTCGGTGCGCGAAGTGAAGTTGGCCATCGTCGCCGACGTGGGCTCGCTGGCCCGGTTGCCGCTCATCCTGAACGACGGTCATCTGCGTGAATTGGCGTTGACGGGCAAGGACTTCGACGCTGCCCGCGCCGAGAAGATCGGCCTGGTGAACGACGTCTACGCCGACGCCGACGCGTCGCTCGCTGCCGCGCACGAGACCGCACGTGAGATCGCCGCGAACCCGCCGCTGACGGTGCGCGGTGTCAAAGACGTACTGGATGAGCAACGCACGGAACGGGTTTCGGCCAGCCTGCGGTACGTCGCGGCCTGGAACTCGGCGTTCATCGCGTCGAAGGATCTGAGCGAAGGCATCACCGCGATGTTCGAGAAGCGCGCGCCGGAGTTCAAGGGCGAGTAAGGGCGAATCACCTTGAGCCTCAACTACATCGAAGCGATCGTAGTCGGCGCGTTCCAGGGTGTCACCGAGCTGTTCCCGGTGTCGAGCCTGGGCCACTCGATCCTGGTTCCGGCTCTGGTCGGTGGGCAATGGGCCCAGGATCTGAGCATGACGGCCGAGAAGTCGCCGTACCTCGCGTTCCTGGTGGCCGTGCACGTCGCGACGGCGCTGGCGCTGCTGGTGTTCTTCTGGCGGGACTGGGTGGCGGTCGCCGGCGGTTTGGTGGCTCTTCATGATTGAGGGTGTAGAACGGTCAGCTGCTGTCGGCCTGTGATTGGGGTGTCTGGTTGGCTGGGTGT
>NZ_JBJIAL010000019.1:0-96697 GCF_045310895.1 Mycobacterium sp. SMC-18 | reverse complement strand
GCCGAATACCCACGCTGGCTCCACACCTACAATCACCACCGCGGCCACACCGCACTCGGAGGCCACCCACCCGCCAGCCGCGTGCCTAACCTCTCAGGTCAGTACATCTAGCCGAGCCGCCGGTGCGGTTCGTCAAGACCATCGGGGACGAGGTCATGCTGGTCAGCGCTGAGCCGGTCCCGCTGCTGAACATGGTGCTGCAGCTCGTCGACGCGGCCGAGAAAGACGAATTCCTGCCGCGCCTCAAGGCGGGCATGGCGACGGGTCCGGCGGTGAGCCGGGCCGGTGACTGGTTCGGCCGGCCGGTCAACCAGGCCAGCCGGGTCACCGGAGTGGCCCGGCCCGGGTCGGTTCTGCTGGCTGAATCCGCACGTGAGGCAGTCGGCGACGCGCCTGATTTCGAGTGGTCTTTCGCCGGGGCACGACGGCTCAAAGGCATCCGTGACGAGGTGAAACTGTTCCGCGCCCGCCGCGGCGGGGAGTAGCCGCGGCACCGATGCCCCTCGTATACCGGCTTGCACGAAGGCCGAGACGCGGCTTACATGGGTAGGCATGCCAGACATTGATCGTCGCAGCATGCTGTCGATGGCGGGGCTGGGCCTGCTGGCCGCCACGCTTCCCAGGGCCGAGGCCCACGCTGATACGCCCGGAAAACTCATCTTCGAGGACAACTTCGACGGCCCTGCCGGATCGTCGCCCGACACCTCGAAATGGGAGATCGCGACGGCCCGTGAGTCGATGGAGAACCCGACGTATTGGGAGATGCCCGAACGCGTCGGCCAGTACCGGAATGACCGCAAGAACCTTTTCCTGGACGGCAAGTCCAACCTGGTGATCCGGGCGGCCAAGGACGGGAACACGTACTACAGCGGCAAGATTTTCGGCACCTTCAAGGCCGGCATCGGCCATACCTTCGAGGCCCGGATCAAGCTCAACTGCCTGACGCCGGGCTGCTGGCCAGCCTGGTATCTGGCCAACAACTCGCCCGGAATCGGCGGCGAGGTCGACATCATGGAGTGGTACGGCAACGGGAGCTGGGCCCACGGTACGACCGTGCACGTCAACCTCAATGGCGGCGAACATGTTTCGCACAACATCACGCCGGACAGTGCCTGGCACAACTGGCGGTGCCAGTGGGACGACGCCGGGCTGCGGTTCTGGCTGGACTACACCGACGGCGCGCAACCGTACTTCAATGTCCCGGCAAAGTCGTTGCCCAACTGGCACTTCAACGATCCTGGCTACACGCTGTTCCCGATCCTGGGCCTCGCCGTCGCCGGGTCCGGTGGCGGCGACCCGTCAGGGGGAACGTACCCGGCCGAGATGCTGGTCGACTGGGTGAAGATCTGGTAGTTACCTGTTCGGTTTGAAACTGCGGAGCCGCAGGCTGTTGCTCACGACGAACAGTGAGCTGAAAGCCATTGCCGCACTGGCGATCATCGGGTTCAGCATGCCCGCGGCCGCCAGCGGAATCGCCGCGACGTTGTAGGCGAACGCCCAGAACAGGTTGCCCTTGATGGTCTTGAGGGTGGCGCGGGACAGCCGGATCGCGTCGCCCGCCGCCCGCAGGTCGCCACTGACCAGGGTCAGGTCCGAGGCCTCGATCGCCACATCGGTGCCCGTGCCCATGGCCAGTCCCAGGTCGGCCTGGGCAAGGGCGGCAGCATCATTCACGCCGTCGCCGACCATCGCCACGACCCGGCCCTGATCCTGCAGGCGCTTGATCTCGTCGACCTTGTCCGCGGGCAGCACCTCGGCGATCACCGTCGCGATGCCGACTTCGGCGGCCACCGCGCCGGCCGCGCGGGCGTTGTCCCCGGACAGCAGGACCGCGGTCAGTCCCAGCTTCTCGAGGTCGGCAATTGCTTCGGCAGCAGTGTCTTTCACCTTGTCGGACACCACGATGACACCGGCTGTGGCGCCGTCGATCGCGACCCACACCGGGGTACGGCCTTCCGCCTCAGCCGTGTGCGCAACGTTCTCCAACTCCGGGGTGGCCGCCGTGGCCAGCCAGCTGTACCGCCCGACGGCGACCTCGTGACCGTCGACTACGCCAGTGACGCCGCGGCCGTCGTGGTTGACGAAGTCGGTGACCGCCGGCAGCGGCCCGTCGGCGGCGGCCCGGGTCGCGATGGCCTGGGCGATGGGGTGTTCGGATGCGTGCTCCAAGGCTCCGGCGAGCCGTAACACGTTGTCGGACTGGGCATGTACTGCCGCCACCGTCATCTTCCCGGTCGTCACCGTTCCGGTCTTGTCCAGCACGACGGTGTCGACCTTGCGGGTCGATTCGAGTACTTGCGGGCCCTTGATCAGGATGCCCAGCTGCGCGCCGCGGCCGGTGCCGACCAGCAGGGCCGTCGGTGTGGCCAGGCCCAGGGCGCAGGGGCACGCGATGATCAGCACCGAAACGGCCGCGGTCAGTGCGGCACTCACCGTGCCGCCGGCGACCAGCCAGCCGATCAGCGTCACCAGCGCCAGACCGATCACCACGGGGACGAAGACCGCCGACACCCGGTCGGCCAGACGCTGCACTTCGGCCTTGCCGCTCTGGGCGTCGGCCACCAGGCGCGCCATCTGGGCCAGTTGGGTGTCCGCGCCGACGCGGGTGGCCCGGACCTCGAGCCGACCACCGGCATTCACCGTGGCGCCGGCGAGTTGGTCACCGGGACCGACCTCGACCGGTACCGACTCGCCCGTCAGCATCGAGGCGTCGACTGCGGACGTCCCGCTGATCACCACGCCGTCGGTAGCGATCTTCTCGCCGGGACGGACGACGAAGGTGTCGCCGACTGTCAATTGTTCGATGGGAACCCGGATTTCGTGACCGTCGCGCAGTACCGCCACATCCTTGGCCCCGAGGTCCAGCAGTGCGCGCAGCGCGGCGCCCGATTGCCGCTTGGCGCGGGTCTCGAAGAACTTACCGGCGAGGATCAGCGTCGTGACGGTGGCGGCGACCTCGAGGTAGAGGTGGTCGCTGCCCATCGCCAGCATCCAAGCCGACCACAGGTACGACGTGAGCACACCGAGCGATACCAGGGTGTCCATGGTCGCCGCGCCATGTCGCAGGTTGGTCCACGCGGCGTGGTGCAGCGGCCAGGCGCCCCAGAAGACCACCGGGGTGGTGAGCGCCAGCGCCCACAGCGGCCAGTGCGGGAACTGCAGCGCCGGAATCATCGACAGCGCCAGTACGGGGATGGTCAGAGCCAGTGACACCAACAGCCGCGGCAGGTAGGCCGTTTCGGTGGGGGTGTCGGTCTTGTCGACGCTCGCGGTGTAGCCGGTGGCCTCGACGGCCGCGACCAGCTCGTCGGTGGTCACGCCGTCCGGGTAGGTGATGGCCGCCTGTTCGGTCGCGAAGTTCACGCTGGCGTGAACTCCGTCAATCCGGTTGAGCCGCTTCTCGATCCGGGCCGCGCATGACGAACACGTCATGCCGCCCACGGACAGCGTGACCGACGTGGTCATGCCGGTTGGACGACGTCGTATCCGGCGTCTTCGATCGCGGCGGCGACGGCGGCCCGGTCAGGCTCGCCGTCCACTCGTACGGTGCCGGCCTTCAGGTCCACCTCGACGCCCGTCACGCCGGGCAGCGGCTCGACAGCTGAGGTGATGGACGCGACGCAGTGTCCGCACGACATTCCCTGAACTTCAAGTACCTGACTCATGCCTGAAGTATATACCCATAGGGGGTATAGGTAGGTGTGTGATGTGGGTCTCGGTGTTGCCTCGTCATTTGGTCGTGCAGGGTGGCATCCTGGTTCCATGGCGCGCAAAGAAATTGACCCGATCCGGGCGAAGAGTGCCCTCGCGGTAGCGAAGGAACACCCGGGCATGCTGCTGTTCGTGGCGTCGCCGGTGATCGCCGCCATCGTGCTGGTCGGTGTCTTCGTGAGCCCGGGCTGGGCGGTGTTCCTGGCCTTGGTGGCGCTCGGGCTGGCCGTCTTCGGCGGTTCCGCGCTGTTGCGTAAGCGCTGACAGACCCACTCTTCCCGCACACGTTCGCCCCGGGTGAAACGCTGTTTCATTACAGATGTAACGGTGTAATCATGTAAGCATGAGGCAACGTCATTCTGGCCAGGACCGCCGCGGCGGCTGGCAACAAGCGCAGCAGCCCGACGCGGGCGACGCCGCCGACTGGTTCGCCGGTCGGCTCCCGGAAGAGTGGTTCGCCGGCGACCCGGACGTCACGGTGGACCGCGAGGAGATCATCGTCATCGGGCGACTGCCCGACCCGGAGAATCCCGAAACGGCCGCCCGGGCCTCCGGGCGGGTGGCGCGCTTCCGGGAGGAGACCCGGTCCGAGCGCATGCGGATCGCCGACGAGGCCGAAGCTCGCTACGGGCGCAAGGTGGCCTGGGGTGTATCGGTCGGGGAGTCGGAGCGAATCCTGTTCACCCACTTGGCCGTTCCGGTGATGACGCGGCTCAAGCAGCCGGAGCGGCAGGTGCTCGACACCCTGGTCGACGCCGGCGTGGCGCGCTCACGGTCCGATGCGCTGGCCTGGTCGGTCCGGCTGGTCGGTGAGCATGCCGAAGAGTGGCTCGCCAAACTGCGTGACGCCATGACGGCGGTCGACGATCTTCGCGCGGAGGGCCCGCAACTCTGATCAACCATTGACGTTCGCCGCCGCTCGGGTGCAGGCTCAAGGTACCGGCCCGATGGGAGCGCGTCATGAGCGATCGGTTGTTCAATTACATCGGCGAGATGCTGTGCGGCAGCCTGAATGCCGACCTCGCGTCGGCCCGTGTGCTGGCGCCGGGTGACTTCACGAAATTCCTCACGGATGACGTGCGGCTGCACGTCATCCAGGGACGGTTGGCGGCCGAGGAGTGGGGCACCGCCGAGCGGCACGGGCCGGTGCGGGTCCTGGCCACGCACGTCATCATCACCGAGCATGGGCTGCTGTACGCGGCCGAGGTCGGCGGTCCGAATCCCGGTTACTACCTGGCGGCGCCGCGGACCTTGCTGGAACCCGTCGCCGACCACATCGCCGACAGCCCACCGCCGTCGGGCACGGCCGCAGCCGTGGACTGCCGGCTGGACCACGACCTCGCGTCCATCTGGCAATTCGAGAGCGCGCTCCGGCACCGCCTTGAGTCCGATCCGGTCATCCGGGTCCAGCTGACGGCTGCGTTCGCGGCCTGAGGCATCGCGGGCTTCCCGGCGTCCCCGCAACGTCAATGCCTGTCACGCCGTATCGGCCATGGGCCTGCCGGGCGGGCCGGCGAGCGCGGCCACGGCCCGCAGCTGCCGCAGGGCGAACGTGCGGGCGCGACCGCCCTCGGGCACATTCACGCCGGCGACCACGCCCGAGATGCCCGGGGTGCTGATGGCTTCGCCGGCGCAGCGCCGGCGGCGCGGGCACCCGCGGCACAACGCCTTGACTTCGGCGTCATCGCCGGGGCTGACCCACCGGTCCGGGTCGGACATGCACGGCGGCAGCTGCAGCGGAACAGCTGGTGTCTGCAGTGGCGCAGCCAATTTCTCCCTCCCCGACAGTGACGACGCGAGACCGCCCTGGACTCGTGTGGTTCCCCCAAACCTGAGCAGCGCGGCGTTCTTCGCGGTTCCACGTGCAAATATAGTCATATTGCAGACAAGGTGTCTAATATTGTCCAGCGATATGGGTGAACCGTGCGCGGTGACCGCGCGGGCGGTGCCAGCCGTCGACCATGCCGGCCAGGCTCATGACCGACGGTGCGCCACCGCCGGGATCGGGGCGCCCGCGACCATCGTGAACGGCACCGCAAGCGGGAAATCCTCTGTCAGGGACTCGATTTCAACGGCGCGCACGATCGTGGCCAAGGCGAGAGTGGCTTCCAGAACGGCGAAATGATCTCCGATGCACGTCCGCGCGCCGGCGCCGAACGGAATGTAATGCCACCGGTCGCGGGCGCTGACGTTCTCGGGGCCGAACCGGTCGGGGTCGAATGTCAGCGGGTCCGGCCACAGCTTCGGGTCGCGGTGCATGCCGAAGATGCCCACCAGAACCATGTTGCCGGATTCGATCTTGTAGCCGTCAACGGCGATGTCCCGCAAGGCAGTACGGCCGGCGACCACCACCGGTGGGCACAGGCGCAGCGCTTCGCGCAGGACCTGGGTGGTGTATTCGAGCCGGGGGACGTCCTCGTGGGTGAGGTCATGATCGCCGATGGCCGCGACCTCTTCGGCAACCCTGCTCTGGATCTCGGGGTGGCGTCCCAGCGCCCACAAGGCGTACGCGATGGTGGTCGCTGTGGTGTCGTGGCCGGCGACCATGAATGCAATGAGGTCGTTGCAGATGTCCAGGTCCGAGAGCGCGTGGCCGGTCTCGGGGTCGGTCGCGGCGATCAGGGCGTGAACCAGGGGAGCGTCGCGGGTCGGGTCGGCGCGGCAGGATTGGAGGACCTCTCCGGCGAGCCGCCGCAGCGTCGCGGTGGCGGCCCGGGCGCGGCGCCGTGCCGGGGTGGGCAGCCACCACGGGGCGCGCACGGGCCGCATGCCGCGATCGGCCACGTAGGCCAGCGCGATGTTGAGGGGGTCGGCCAGAGCTTCGGCGCGATCGTCCAGATCGATTCCGAGCACCGAGCGTCCCAGGACGCGCATGGTCAGTCGGCGCGCTTCGGCGTCGAGATCGAGTTGGGCACCGTCTGGCCAACTGTTGCTGATGGCGGCTGCCGCGTCGGACATGTGGGTGCCGAATGCGGCGACCCGGTGCCGCGTGAAGACCGGCTGCAGAGTCCTCTTGCGTGCCCGCCAGGGCAGGTTGGGCAGGTCTGCGAGATTGTCCCCGAGAAGCCGCCGCATTTCGTGATGCACCAGTGTGCGATCGCAGGCATCGTTGTTGCGCGCCAGTACATCTCGGGCACCTTCGGGTGACATCACGAACACGATGCTGGGCCCCAGCCAGCGCGGCCCGAGTCCCACTCGGGTGATGCTGGCGCCTGCGGCCTCGCGCAGTGCCACCTGTCCGTAGTGGTTCTGCCGGGCCCATTTCATCCGTTCGCCGACCGGCAGCGGGTTCATGGGGACCAGGGGCAGCTGGTCAGGGTCCGGCAGGGCGTCGTTGTGGTCGGCCATCCTGGTGAACGTGCCCTTCTGCCGGGTGCGAGGTTATGCCAGATGCTTTTCGAGAAAGTCTGTCATGCGTTTCCAGGCGTCTTCGGCTTCGTCGGCGAAGTAGGACAGCCCGACCGCGCTTTCGATCTTGCGCATCGCCGGTGGGAGCCGCCAGTCGTTCATGAAGCTGTGGCCGACGTTCGGATATTCCTTGATGTCTCGTGGCACATTGCCCTCGGCGAGTGCGGATTCAAGTCTGGCGGCGCTACCGCGGGGCACGATGCGGTCTTTGGCGCCGAAACTGGCGACGACGGGACACGATTCTTTCAGCGGTTCGAGATCACGTGGTAGCACACCGTAGTTCGGTGCACTGGCATCGAACAGTCCCCCCGGGGACAGTTGAACGACGAATTGTGCGCCCATGCAGAAGCCCACCAGTCCGACCTTCCCGGTGCAGCGTGCGTCGGCGAGGAGGTGGTCGCGGGCGGCGATGATTGCTTGCTGGGCGCTGCCCCGACCGACGACGGCTGCGTACATGGTGCTGAGCATGCACTTGATCTTTGGTCCGCGGCCGTAGAGGCCGGGGACCAGAGTGAGATAGCCGTTGTCCGCGAGTCGTTCTGCGGTTCGACGCAGGTCAGCGGTCATTCCGAGGACGTCCTGGACGACCACCACTGCCGGCCACGGACCAGTGCCGGCCGGCACTGCCAGGTACGCGGGTACGGGGTCGCCGGTGTGATCGAGGTAGCTGATGTCGGGCATGGGTCGCTATCGAGTCCGGGCGGCGGCGGAAGCTGGGGGATGGGGTGTTTGCTGTGCCGCCATTTCTCGCAGCTCCTTCGCCTCTTGATATACTTGTTTTGGCTAGTACGATAGTTTTATATTGTTTGCCGGTATGCCTGTATTCTCCCATGAGATGGCTGTATGGTCGATGTGTGGCAGAGACCCGCTTATTTCCGTTCAAGCCGCCGGCTCCGCCAGAGCCGTCCACTGAGGACAGGATTCTCGACGCCGCATTGACGGTGTTCGCGCTTCATGGCATCACCGCGACGACGTTCAAGATGATCGCCGAACAAGCAGGGGTTTCGGTAGGTGCCGTGCAGCACCACTTCCACACCAAAGCGGATTTGACCGCAAAAGTGGACAACTACGTCTTGCAGGTTCTCGGCGAAGGCCTGGAGCCGGAGATGATGCCGAAAGAGGACGCCCTCGAGGAGGCCGGCCGGCGCATGACGCGCCTGATCGAGACTCATCCGCGTGTCATGGACTATGTCGGGCGCGCACTCGTTGAGATCGATTCGGATTCAACGATCGGTGAAGTGATCTTCGATGGGTTGACCGGAATCAGCGAGGCGCAGGGCAGGCAGTTCGTCGAGCGCGGTGAAGTCCTGGGCGACCTGGACTACAAATGGCTGATTCTCATTCCGCTGATCTTGCGCGTCGGCCCCATGATCCTGCGCCGCCATATCGAGCGGTATCTGGGCGAGCCGTTCTACACCGGCGAGCAATTGGAACGCTGGGATAGCACCGTCACCGGTCTGTTGCGTCACGGCGCCTTCCGGTCGAAGGCCCAGAACCCGACCGAGACCCCTGGCTGAACCGCGCTCCATGACTCGACCGCTGCGCTGAATAATCCAGCGCAGCAGTGAGTTCCGATTCGCCTACGGCTTGCGCGCCGCGAGCAGCAGCGCCGGAAGCTGGGCAACTCCGTTCTCATCGGTGGGGAAGTTGCGTTCCGGATGTCCCGGAAATTCCGGTGGTTTCACCGCGACGAGCGCCGGGTGCAACGTGATGTCGGACCAGTATTTGCCCACCGCCGCGGTGACTTCGGCTTCGGTCACCAAGTTGGGGATCGGGAATGGGGAGTCGGGCGGGATCGCTTCGGTGGTGAAGACCAACAGGTACAGCGCAGCGCCGCTGTCGGCGGCGTCGTAGATCCCGCGCATGTAGTCGTCGCGCCCATCGACGGGCAAGGAGTGGAACAGCGTGCAGTCGAGCACCGTGCTGAACCGTTGCGTCAAGCCGACAGCGTCGAGGTGTCGCAGATCGCCTTGCAGGAAGCGAACGTTCGACAGTCCGTGCTGCGCTGCGGCGTCTTCGGCGGCTGCGATGGCAACGGCGGAGATGTCGACGCCGGTGACGTCGTAGCCGCGTGCGGCGAGTTCCAGCGCGGTGTCGCCGACGCCGCAACCGGCGTCCAGGACGGGGCCGTGCATTTTTCCCTGGTCAATCAAGGTCAGGATCTCTGGTTGTGGCGCCCCGATGTTCCACGGCGGTGGCCCCATGAACAGTTCGCCCTGGTATGCCTTGTCCCAGTCCATCACTTCGCCCATGGCCAGAGCGTAGCGCCATGCCGCTGGGCGCCGGCAGTGCAAACCTTTCCGCATTGGCCCTGGTGTGGCCATGGCTGCCGGGATTCGTCGACCTCGCGTCGTGATCAGGCCCAGGCTGATTGCGGGTTCGGTTGGTCGACAACTGAATTCGGGCGCGCCTGCATCAGGTGAGACGGTCTGCGGACACCGTGGGAACCGGCTTCGCGTAACCGTGCCCGTGCACCTTGTCCCGCTGCAGCAGACCGTCTCGGTACATCGATTTGGAGCGTCAATTGCTGCATATTGTCGATGGTTACTGTTGTATCGCTGTACGTGCAGTATGTATTGTCGTCGACGTGTGGAGGGTGATTCGCGACGTCCGAGGGGCGGCCGACATCACCTCGGTGGCGCGGCCATGACCAGGCGCGGAATGAGTACGACTGCGCTTGAGGCCGGCGCTCAGTGACAAAAGCGGCAGTGCTGGTCGATGTCGAGGGGTCATCGACCGGCACTGCTGTCTGACGGGCCTCTCGATCAGCAGGCCTGGGCGGTTCAGCGGAGCTTGATCCTGGCGGGAATCGGGCCGCCGGCAACAACGGTGAACGGTGCGGCCGTGGGGAATTCGTCTTCGAGAGAAGTGATTTCAGCACGACGCTCGATGGTGGCCAACGCGAGTGTGGCCTCCAGCATCGCGAAATGATCCCCGATGCATCCTCGAGGCCCACCGCCGAACGGGACATACTGCCAGCGGTCACGACTCTTCGAGGCTTCCTCGGTGAACCGGTCGGGGTCGAACCGCAACGGGTCTGCCCACAACGTCGGGTCCCGTTGAACAGACATCCGGCCGACAACCAGCATCGTCCCGGCTGGAATCCGATAGCCGGCCACCTGGACGTCCCGCATCGTCATACGCGATCCGGTCGCACCCGGCGGGCACAACCGCATCGCCTCTTTGAGCACCTGAACGGTGTATCCGAGCCGAGGAACGTCGTCGGGGGTGAGCCGACCGGCACCGAGTGCGGCGACCTCGGCGGCGACGCGGTCCTGAATATCAGGGTTACGCCCCAGCTGCCACAGGGCATACGAGATCGACGTCGCCGTCGTGTCATGTCCGGCGAAGATGAAGATGATCAACTCATCAGCAATCTCGTTGTCCGTCAGAGGCTTTCCGGTATCCGGATCCCTGGCCGCGATGAGCTGCTGCACCAGCGGTGCGCTTCGGGCCGGATCGGCCTTGCACGCTCGGACGATGTCGAGGGCCGCCGTGCGCAACGTGGCTGCCGCTCTGCGTGCCCGCCGACGTGCGGGCGTCGGGAGCCAATGGGGCGCCCGCACCGGGCTGATGGCGCGCGAGACGGCATAACTGACCGCCTCCCGCATGGGTGCGGACAACGAATCGTTGTTGCTGGTGACGTCAAGGCCCAGCACCGAGTGCCCCAATGCGCGCATGGTCAGCTTGCGCGCCTCGACGTCCAGGTCGATCTCGCTACCGTCCTGCCAAGCGTCACAGACCGATTCGGTTGCCTTCGACATGTGGCCGCCGAACGTGTTGACCGACTGTTTGGTGAACACCGGTTGCAGCGTGCGGCGACGCGGCTTCCACTGCTCGAACGGCGTGACGAACAGGTTGGGGCCGAGGAGACGCTGCATCTCCACGGTCACGCCGGCGGTTTTGTCGATCGAACTGTCACGGCAGGAAACGACGTCGCGGATGCCCTGTGGGGAGGTGACGACCACCAGAGGTGGCATCAGCCACCGGGGCGCCAACCTGAAGCGCGTCACGGGACCGCCCGCATCGCGCAAGATATCCGTACCGGTGTGAAAACTGCGGCACGCCGCCAGGCGCTCTTTGTATGGCAGTGGGTTCAGCGGCGGTAGCGGCAACGATGCGACATCTCGCATGTCCGACGACACCGCCATGACGATCCCTCCCCGGAATACAATGCGCGTCTACGCAACTGGCGAATTCGCCACCATAGCACCGTTGCAAACGGTAATGACCAATTGCGTGGTCGATCCTGGTTTGACGAATCGTCTTGCTAATGCGCGGTTTACGCTCCAAGATTAGCCGATGGTGAAAGTGCCGAAAAAGGGTGACTCCAAGCGTGGCGCCCGCCGGCACAGCACGATTCCCAGAATTGGGAGCCGATAATGCATCAAACTGATCCGGATGAATATCGTCCGCAAATTCTGGACCCCAGGGATTCGGCTGACGCGACCGTTCTCGATCGGCTTCGATCCGAACCCCATGTCCAGACCCTCGATCACCACGGCACCGAGCTGGACAACCTGCGCAGGCTGCGCCCCGAACCCGCCGCGGCGCTGTTGGACGAACCGGGCCGGTGGGTCTGGTACCCGTGGCGGCGCACCCTGGTCTCGATACCCGGCCCGCGGGGTTTCAAGGCACTGCGCCTGGACCGCAATCGCAACGCCGTCACCGTCGAAGAACAGAGTCGCCTGGCCGAACTCACCGTCGGTGTCGCCGGCCTGAGCGTCGGTCATGTCATTGCCCACACGCTGGCGCTCCAAGGCCTGTGCGGGCGCCTGCGGCTGGCCGATTTCGACCGCGTCGAGCTGTCCAATCTCAACCGGATACCGGCCACCGTGTTCGATCTCGGGATCAACAAGGCGGTCGCGACGGCACGCCGGATCGCCGAACTCGACCCCTACCTGCCCGTCGAGGT
This sequence comes from Mycobacterium sp. SMC-18, assembly GCF_045310895.1. Lineage (NCBI taxonomy): Bacteria > Bacillati > Actinomycetota > Actinomycetes > Mycobacteriales > Mycobacteriaceae > Mycobacterium > Mycobacterium sp. SMC-18. Next base: position 84,663 of record NZ_JBJIAL010000019.1, on the reverse strand, counting down.
CTTCCATCAAGGCCTGACCACCGACACCGTCGACGACTTCCTCGACGGCCTCAATGTCCTTGTCGAAGAATGTGATTCGCTCGACATCAAGGCTGTCGTGCGCGTTGCCGCCGGGCACCGGCGCATCCCGGTGCTCATGGCCACCAGTGACCGCGGCATCGTCGACGTCGAACGCTTCGACGACGAGCCAGGCCGGCCGATCCTGCACGGACTCCTGGGCCCGCTCGACATCGGCTTGCTGCCCGGCATGAGCAGCAAGGAGAAGATTCCGCACATCCTGCGCCACCTGGAAGCCGAGAAGCTCTCACCGCGCACCGCGGCGTCGCTGATCGAGCTGGACCGCACGCTGGCCACCTGGCCGCAGGTGGCGTCCGAGGTCATCATCGGTGCGTCAGCGGTCGCCGAAGCCGTGCGGCGCATCGGGCTCGGCGAGGAACTGCGCTCGGGCCGGACCCGCATCGACGTCGGCTCGTCCCTCGACCAGCTCGCCGAACCGGCGATGGCCGCGCCGCGACCCACCACACCGCCGCAGCAGCCATTGACCCCCGCCGGCGTCACCGGGCTGATCGCGATCGCCGCGATGCGCGCCCCCTCGGGCGGCAACATTCAGCCGTGGTCGATCGAAGCCGGCGAAGATGAGATCGCCATCAGCCTTGCCCCGCAATACAGTCCGACCATCGACGTCGGGTTCCGGGGCGGTGCCGTTGCGATCGGCGCAGCGGTGTTCAATGCCCGGGTGGCCGCCGCCCACCATGGCGTCCTCGGGCCGGTCACCTTCGACGAGCACCCGGGCGGGTCGCCGCTGCAGGCGACGCTCCGGTTCGGCGCGGAGCGCTCCCAGGACCTTGCGAACCTGTATGGCCCGGTGCTCGCGCGCGAGACCAACCGGGGCAAAGGCACCGCCGCGCCCCTCTCCGACGCCGTCGCCGGCGCGTTGACCGCGGTCGCCGAACGTGAAGGCGGCCACCTGCGACTCATCGCCGCACCCGATGAGATCGATTCCGCTGCAAAGATTTTGGGTACTTCCGACCGGATCAGGTTCCTCACCCCGCACCTGCACCAGGAGATGATCGCGGAGCTGCGCTGGCCCGGCGATCCCGACCCGGACGCCGGGATCGACGTGCACAGCCTCGGTTTGGACGATGGTGGTCTGATCCTGCTCGAGCTGCTGCGCCGGCCCGAGGTCATGGCCCAACTGGCCGACTGGAACGCCGGCGATGCGCTGGGTGACGACATGCGTGACCGGGTGCGCGCAAGTTCGGCGCTGGCCGTCATCACTGTCACCGGCGGCACCCTGCGCGACTACGCAGCCGGTGGCTCAGCCGTGGAAGCTGTTTGGGTACATGCACAACAGCACGGCCTGGCCGTGCAACCGGTTTCTCCGGTGTGGCTGTTTGCGCAGGACACCACCGACCTCACCAAGCTCTCGGCGCGCTTCGCAGACGAACTCGGCAGACTGCAACGCGAATTCATCGACCTGGCGGGCGCCGGCGCGGACGAAAGGATCGCGCTGATCCTGCGACTCACCACCGCCGCTCCGTCTGCGGTGACCAGCCGGCGCAGCGCCGACCGGATTCGGCTACCCCAGTAGCCTTCGAGTTCTCCAGCGCAGACTTTTCATGCGGCGGGGGTGCGCAGCGTCGGCGCTTTCAAGAGCTCCTCCATGCCGTTCGCGTCAACCGGACCTGACACCAGAAGCCCTTGTGCGCGGCGGTAACCCATGGCGATGAGTCGTTCTGCGGCGGACTCGGTCTCCAGCCCGTCGGCGGTCAATTCAAGGCCGAATGCGTCGGCCAGGACGGCGATCGACTGGACGAACAGCGCGTTCTCGCCGTCGTGATCGAGCGTCTGGACAAACGCGCGGCCGACTTTCAACGAATCGATGGGCAGCTCTTTCAAACTGGGCAGGAAGCTGTACCCGGTGCCGAAGTTGTCCAACGCGAGGTGCACTCCGATGTCCTTGAGCGCCTGCAGAATCTGGCCACAGCGTTGGGCCTCGGTGACAAGCAGGTCTTCCGGTAGTTCCAGGCACAGCGAAGCCGCCGGAATGTCGAACTTGGCCAGCGTCGCGGCGAGATGTTCGGTGAACCCGTCGGTCACCACTTGGGCGGGGGACAGCTTCACCCGGAGCATGACGTTCTGTGCCAACCCCTTGATTCGCCAACGCTGGAATTGCTCGCAGGCCAGTCGCAGGACCTCGCGCCCTACGGCGCCGCCGAAATTGGTGGCTTCGGCGGTCGGCATGAACTCCTCGCGGATCAACAGCCCGCGGGTGGGGTGGTTCCACCGGACCACCGCCTCCATCGCCACGAGTCGTCCGGTACGGAGATCAACCTCGGGCTGGTAATGGAGAAACAGTGCGCCGTTGTCGACGCAGTCCTGCAGGTGCACTTCGATGTCGGTCTGGAGCGAATGCTGCGCCGCCAGTTCGTCGCTGAACGCGATCACCGTGTTGCCGCCGGCGGCCTTCGCGGCGGTCAGCGCGTGTTCGGCAAATCTGAGCAGGTCGGATACGGAGTCGGTTCCTGGAATCCCCACGGCGACGCCGATACTCACTCGGTGCCTGATGTAGGACGAGCCGAGCATCAGTCGAGCTGCCAACGTCTCGCGTAGCTGTTTGGCGTATGCGTACGCATCTGCGAGTGAGGTGGGCGCGTTGAGCACCGCGATGATCTCGTCCCCGCCGAGACGGGCGAGAAAGGCCGTGTCTGCCGCGTGTTCGCGTAACCGTTGCGTGAGTTCGACGAGAACCCGGTCCCCGGTCTCGTGACCGAGCAGGTCGTTGACCGCTTTGAGGTGATCGGGATCGATGTAGAGCGCCGCAACCGGTCCCGGCTGACCTGCCGCAAGCCGGTGTTCGAGATGCTCGAGCAGACTTCGGCGGTTGCGCAGGCTCGTCAGGTCATCATGCTCGGCAAGGTGCTGGACCGATGCGAGCGTCTCAACCCGGACTTTGACGTGGGCGAACATGGTGGCGATGACTTTCAGCGCCGTGATCTCCTCGTCCGACCATTGCCGGTCGCCGTACTTGATGAAACCCAGTGAGCCCGTTGTGACGAACCCTGCCGGTGCCGTCTTGTCGGTGACGTTCATCGGCACTGCGGCGATCGAGACAACGGGCACGGTGGTGCCTTCTTCGATGCGCTGCTGGTATTCGTCGGGCTCGGCCCCGGGTCGCAGGATGACGGGTTCTGCGATGTGCTCGGCCATCGCGAAGACCGGGTCGGCGTCCTTGAAGTAGACGATTCCGAGCGGGTCGGGGTCCGGGATGTAGGTGCGGATCGGCCATTGCGCGATCAGGATCGTCGCGCCGATGGTGTGATCGTTGTGCCGCAGAAACGCCACGTCCAGCCCGAAATGGGCCGCCACGTCGGTCAACGCCTGCTCGCTGGCTGCGACGTAGTTGCCCGCGTCGGCCGCCATCAGGGTATGGGCGACCCCCTCGACAAGCTCGTTGAGGGCACTCAGCACTTCATTACGGTAGCCAACAAATCGGGCAGGTGGTGAGCTTGTCGCCGGTTAGGTCTCAAACCGCGTGCCCGCAACCGGTAGGGCGACGGCGCTGGTTCAGGCCTGCAACATCTCCCAGTACGCCCCGCGGCGCTCGATCAGCTCGTCATGGGACCCGCGCTCGACGATCCGTCCGGCCTGGACCACCAGGATCAGGTCCGCGTCGCGGATGGTGGAAAGCCGGTGCGCGATAATGAAACTCGTCCGGTTGCGGCGCAGTTCGGCGGTGGCTTGGGCGATGAGCAGCTCGGTGCGGCTGTCGACGGAACTGGTGGCCTCGTCGAGGATCAGCAGCAGTGGTTGCCGCAGCAGCGCCCGGGCGATGGTGATCAGCTGCTTCTCTCCGGCGCTGATGTTCACGCCGTTCTCGCCCAGCCGGGTCTGGTACCCGTTCGGCAGTGTGTGCACGAAATGGTCGACGCGCGCGGTGCGGGCAGCCGCGATCACCTCGGCCTCGGTGGCGTCCGGGCGGCCGTAGGCGATGTTGTCGTAGATGGTGCCGCCGATCAGCCAGGTGTCCTGCAACACCATGCCGATGCGTGACCGCAGCTCGGCGCGGCTCATCGTCGCGATGTCGTGACCGCCCAGCAGGATTCGGCCGGAATCGGGCTCGTAGAACCGCATCAGCAGGTTCACCAGTGTGGTCTTGCCGGCGCCGGTCGGCCCGACGATCGCGACGGTGGTGCCCGGTTCGGCGACGAGCGACAGCTCCTCGATGACGGGAGTTCCGGCGGTGTAGGAGAAGTTGACCCGCTCGAACTCCACCCGGTCCGGTGCGTGCGACACCCGCGCCGGAGCCGCCCCGGCCATCCCCGCGGGCTCTTCGTCGGCGTCCAGGAATTCGAAAACCCGCTCGGCGCTGGCCATCCCGGACTGCATGGTGTTGTACATCGACGCGATCTGGGTCAGTGGCTGATTGAACTGCCGCACGTACTGGATGAACGCCTGAATGCTGCCGAGGCTGATCTGCCCGGTCGCCACCTGGATGCCACCGACAACGGCGACCCCGACATAGCTGATGTTGCCGATGAACGTCGTGATGGGCGAGACCAGTCCGGACAGCGACTGCGCACCGAAACTCGCCTGGTACAGCTCGTCATTCAGCGCGCGGAACTTCTCCTCGGCCAGTGCCCGGTGCCCGAACGTCTTGACCACGGTGAAGCCGCTGTAGGTCTCTTCGATGTGGGCGTTGAGGCGGCCGGTGCCCTGCCACTGCGCCATGAACTGTTGCCGCGACCGCTTGGTGATGAGTCGCGTCGCGAGCAGGGTGAAAGGCACTGTGAGCACGGTGATCAACGCCAGCAGCGGCGAAATCCAGATCATCGCCGCCAGCACCGTCACCACCGTCAGCGCCGAGGTCAGCAGTTGACTGACGGTGATGGTCAGAGACGTCTGGACGTTGTCGATGTCGTTGGTGACGCGGCTGAGAATCTCCCCGCGGGGCCGGGAGTCGAAGTAGGACAACGGCAGTCGGTGAACCTTGTCCTCGACGTGGGCGCGCAGTGTGAACATGGTGCGCTGCACGATCGTGTTGAGCAGTCGCGCTTCGGCCCACACCATCAGCGCCGAACCGAGATACAGCAGCAGCGCGTACGTCAGTACATGACCGATCGCGGTGAAGTCGACGCCCTGTCCCGGAACCACGCCGGACCCGGCGAGCAGATCGGCAAAAGTGTTGTCGCCGCGGGCCCGGGCCGCCGCCACCGCCTGCTCGCGGCTCATGCCCGCCGGCAGGCCGCGCCCCAGCACACCGTTGAACAAGAGGTCGGTGGCATGGCCCAGGATGCGTGGTCCGATCACGCCGACGGCGATCCCGGCGATCCCCAACAGCATCACCACGGCAACCCTGGCGCGTTGCGGCGCCAGCTGTTTCACCAACCGCAGTGCCGTGCCGCGGAAGTTCTCGGACCGTGAACCGGACGCCAGCATCGCGGCTGACGGCGGCCGGGTCACGCCACGTCTCCGGCCGCCACGGCCTGCGAATCCGCGAATTCGCGGTACACCGGGCACGACTGCAGCAGTTCGTCGTGGCTGCCGGTGCCGACCACGTGGCCGTTGTCCAGAACGACGATCTGATCGGCGCTGACGACCGTCGAAAGACGCTGGGCGACAATGACCACCGTGGCATCGGCGGCCGCCGCCGACAACGCCGCCCGCACCCGGGCGTCGGTGTGGACATCCAGGGCCGAGAAGGCGTCGTCGAACAGATACACCGCCGGCCGCCGGACCACGGCACGGGCGATGGCCAGGCGCTGCCGCTGTCCGCCGGAGAAGTTCATGCCGCCCTGGGCGACAGGCATGGCGAGGCCCTCGGGGTGGTCCGCCACGAAATCGGCCGACGCCACACCCAGCGCCGCCCACATCTCGTCTTCTGTCGCATCGGCTTTCCCGAACCGCAGGTTGTCGGCGACCGTGCCGGAGAACATGTGCCCGCGCTGCGGCACGACTCCGATCGTCGACCACAACTGCTCGGGGTCGTAATCCCGTACGTCGACGCCGTCGACCGACACGGAGCCGGAGGTGACGTCGTACATCCGGCACAGCAATGCCATCAGCGTCGACTTGCCGGAACCCGTCGACCCCACGATGGCTGTCACCGTGCCCGGACGGGCGGTCAGCGAAACGCCGTGCAGCACTGGATCGTCGGCGCCGGGGTAGCCGAATGTGGCTGCCGTCACCTGGATTTCCCCGCGCCGCACCTCCGGCGTCACGGGAGAATCGGGCGCCACGATGGTTGGCTCGGTGGCGAGCACAGCGGCGATCCGCTCGGCGCACACCGATGCCCGCGGCAGGATCACCAGCACGATCGTCACCATCAGCACAGCCATCAGGATCTGCATGAAGTACGACAGGAAAGCGATCAGCGAGCCGACTTCCATCTGGCCGTGGTCGATGCGGATGCCGCCGAACCAGATCACCGCGACGCTGGACAGGTTCACCACGAGCGTCGTCGCGGGCAGCATCAGCGCCTGCCAGCGGCCGACCGTCATGGTGGTGTCGGTCAGGGCGTGGTTGGCGGCGGAGAACCGGTCGCGTTCGGCGTCCTCCCGGGAGAAGGCCCGGACCACGCGGATACCGGTGAGCTGTTCGCGCAGCACCCGGCCCAAGTTGTCGATCAACCGCTGCATGCGGCGGAACAGCGGCAGCAGCCGCGAGATGATCAGGTAGTTGCAGATCGCCATCACCGGCACACTGACCAGCAGCAGCCAGGACAGGCCGGCGTTCTGGTGCACGGCCATGGCGATGCCGCCGATGCTCATGATCGGTGCGGTGATCAACATGGTGCAGGTCATCTGCACCAGCACCTGAATCTGCTGAACATCGTTGGTGGTGCGGGTCATCAGCGTCGGCGCCTCGAACCGCGCGGCTTCGGCGTTGGACCAGCCGAGCACCTGCCGGAACACCGCCCACCGCAGGTCCCGGCCGAAACCCATGCCGGCGCGCGAACCGAAATAGACCGCGCCGATCGCGCACAGCACCTGCACCGCACTGACACCGAGCATGACGCCGCCGAGTCGCCCGATGACGGCGGTGTCACCGCGGGCGACGCCGTGGTCGATGATGCGGGCGTTGAGCGTCGGCAGGTACAGCGAGGCCAGCGTGCTGATCAGTTGCAGCGTCGCCACCACCGTCAGCTGCCGCCGATACGGCCTCGTGTACTGCCGCAGCAGTGCCCAGAGCATGCGGTTACTGTGGCACACCCGAGAAAGCTTGTAGAAAGACCAGGTCAGTCGGCCTGTCGGTGGTTGACCTCGGAACCTGCCGCTACAGTGCATGGCGTGACCCGCAGACAGGTGAAGACCGCCGCCGCGACCGTGCTTGCCGCGGCCATGATTCCGGCGATGTCCGCCTGCTCGGACGACGGCAACGCCAGCGGGGCACCGGCCGGTGGTCCGTCGGGCCCGTCGGCGGCGGGGCCGGCCAAGCACGGCCCGATGTTCCCCGTGTGTGGCGGCGTCAGCGACCAGACCGTGGCGCAGCTGACGCAGGTCCCCGGCCTGGTCAACACCGCGAAGAACTCCGTCGGCTGCCAGTGGCTGGTCAATGGCGGCATCCTCGGTCCGCACTTCTCGTTCACCTGGTACCGGGGCAGCCCGATCGGCCGTGAGCGCAAGACCGAGGAACGGACGCGAGCCGACGTCAACGACATCAACATCAATGGCCATCCCGGTTTCGTGGCCCTCGGCGAGGACCCGATGATCGGCAAGAGCCTGTGTGAGGTCGGCATCCAGTTCGACGACGACTTCATCGAATGGTCCATCAGCTTCTCCCAGAAGCCGTTCCCCGATCCGTGCGACATCGCGAAGGAACTGGCCCGGCAATCGATTGCGAACGCGAAATGACACAGCGAAAACTGGCTGGAGCAGTCGTGGTGATGTCGGCATTGGCGCTCGTGGGCTGCGCGCGGTCGGTCGAGGGCACCGCCATGAAGGAAGGCGCCGGCGGCGGCAGTGAGCACTCGGCGGAGTCGTACCCGAACCTGCTCAAAGAGTGCGACGTGCTGACCAACGACGTGCTGGCCAAGACGGTCGGCGCGGACCCGCTGGACATCCAGAGCACCTTCGTCGGTGCGGTGTGCCGGTGGCAGGCACTGAACCAGACGGCCGGCCTCATCGACATCACCCGGTTCTGGTACGAGCAGGGCAGCCTCGACGAGGAGACCAAGGTCGCCAAGCACCTCAACTACAAGTACGAGAACAAGGCGATCGCCGGTGTGAAGTCGATCATCATGCACCCGAACGACCCCAACGGTTCGTGCGGTGTGGCGAGCGACGCGGCCGGTGTCGTCGGCTGGTGGGTCAACCCGCAGGGCCCGGGCGCGGACGCCTGCGGCATGGCCACCAAGCTGATGGAGCTGACGCTCGCGACCAACTCCTAACGGGGGATGTGAAACTGATCCAACGTGGCGCTGCGCAGTTCCAGCTGCGACCAGTGCCGGTCGGTGTGCAGAACCGCGATCGCGGACGTCGGATATTTCATCGCGATCTGGCCGGCGGCGTCGGGGTCGCTGGTGTCGAGCGACGCCAGACTCAGCGCGAGCGATGACATGACCGGTTCGTGCCCGATCACCAGCAGCGTGTTCGCCGCCTCCGGCGCGCCGTTGATGACGTCGATGGCGATGCCCGCCGTCGCGTCGTAGAGGCGGTCGACGTACGTCACGGGTGCGGTGATCCCGGTGCGGGCGAGCGTCTGCCGGGTTCGGGTCGCGGTCGAGCACAACACGGCGTCGACGGCCGGCAGGTGTTCCCGGATCCAGTCCCCGGCGAGCGCGGCTTCGCGGATGCCACGTTGGGCCAGCGGCCGCTCATGGTCGGCGACCCCGTCGGGGTAGTCGGACTTGGCGTGCCGCAGCAGGATCAGCGTTCGGGTTCCCACCCGCCCACCGTAGTTCCCCGGAGTTGTCGGTGTCCGGTTTTACACTCGCCGCAGGACATTTCGAACAGCAGAAGAAAGGGGACGCCGAGATGCGTTTCGTGCACACCGCCGACTGGCAGCTCGGCATGACCCGGCATTTCCTGAACGGCGAGGCGCAGCCGCGCTATTCGGCTGCCCGCCGCGATGCGGTGGCGCGCCTCGGTGCGCTGTGCGCCGAGGTCGGTGCGGAGTTCGTCGTCGTGGCGGGGGATGTCTTCGAGCACAACCAGCTGGACCCGCGTGAGGTCAGCCTGTCGCTGGAAGCCATGCGCGCCATCAAGGTTCCGGTGTTCCTGTTGCCCGGTAATCACGATCCGCTGGATCCGTCGTCGGTGTACACCAGCGCGCTGTTCCTGGCCGAATGCCCGTCCAACGTCACGGTGCTCGACGGTGTGCACGAGCTGCGCCCGGGCGTGCAGATCATCGGCGCCCCATGGCGCTCGAAGGCGCCCACCACGGACCTGACGGGCGACGTGGTCGGCGGCCTGCCCGCCGATGGCGTCACCCGAATTGTGGTGGGCCACGGTGGGATTGACGTCCTGGACCCCGACCCGACCAAGCCGTCGCTGATCCGGCTCGACACCGTGGAGGCCGCGGTGCGCCGCGGCGCGGTCCACTACGTGGCGTTGGGGGACAAGCACTCTCGCACCGAGGTGGGCAGCACCGGCCGGGTCTGGTACTCGGGTGCGCCGGAAGTCACCAATTACGATGACATCGAAGCGGATTCGGGTCACGTGCTGGTGGTGGACCTCGACGACGAGGATCAGACCGTGACGGTCCAGGCCCGTCACGTGGGCCGGTGGCGGTTCGTCACCCTGCGCCGGATCGTGGACACCAACCGTGACATCGCCGATCTGGACCTGAATCTCGACGGTCTGCCGGACAAGGAGCGCACCGTCGTCCGGCTCGCGCTGACCGGGTCGCTGACCATCTCCGACAAAGCCGATCTCGACGTCCGCCTCGATCGCTACGCGCGGCTGTTCGCCGCACTGACCACCTGGGAACGGCACACCGATCTTGTCGTGGTCCCGGCCGACGGCGAATTCGACGACCTGGGTATCGGCGGCTTCGCCGCGGCGGCGGTCGACGAACTGGTCGGCACCGCGCGCTCTGCGGGGGACGGCGCCGACGACGCGCAGGCGGCCCTCGCGCTGCTGCTGCGTCTGGTCGATCGGGGGACCGCGGCATGAAACTGCACCGCATGGTCCTGACCAACTACCGCGGAATCACGCACCGGGAGATCGACTTTCCCGATCGCGGCGTGGTGGTGGTTGCCGGCGCCAACGAGATCGGCAAGTCCTCCATGATCGAGGCGCTCGATCTGCTGTTGGAGTCCAAGGACCGCTCGACCAAGAAAGAGGTCAAGCAGGTCAAGCCGACTCACGCTGATGTCGGAGCCGAGGTGACCGCCGAAATCTCCACCGGCCCTTACCGGTTCGAGTATTACAAGCGCTTCCACAAGAAGGCCGAGACCCGGCTGACCATCCTCGCGCCGCGGCGCGAGCAGCTCACCGGCGAGGAGGCGCACAACCGGGTGCGGGCCATGCTCGACGAAACCGTCGACACTGAATTGTGGCGGGCCCAGCGCGTCCTGCAGTCGGCGGCCACGGTCCCGGTCGATTTGGCGGGGTGCGATGCCCTGGCCCGGGCCCTCGATGTCGCGGCCGGGCAGGCCGGCGCGCTGGAGGGCGCGCTGTCGGGGAACGAGCCGTTGCTGGTCGATCGGATCGACGGCGAGTATCTGAAGTACTTCACCCAGACCGGCCGCCCCACCGGTGTGTGGGCCGAGGCCATCAAAGGCCTGAAGGCCGCGCAGGCCGAGGTCGCGACGCGTATCGCAGCGGTGGCGGAGGTCGACGAGGCGGTCCGCCGGCACGGTGAGCTGACCACGGAATTGGCCACGGCCACTGAGCAATTGGATGCCGCGGAGGTCCGGCTGGTCGCGGCCCGTGAGGCAGCCGGTGCCGTGGCCCGAATCCGTGACGAGCTGGGACAGGCGCGTGTGCAGGCCCAGGCCGCGGTGGCGACGGCGACGGCCGGACGAAGCGCGCTGGACGAGCGGCAGCGGCTGCAGGCCGATGTCGAGCAGCGGACCGGCAGTATCGGCGCACTGACTGCCGCCGCCGAGCAGGCCGGACAGCAGCAGCTGGTCGCGGTCGAGTTCCAGAAGACCGCCGATACCGCTGTGGCGGTCGCGCGGTCCGTGGTCGACGCCGGCCGCGCACGCCTCGATGCGGCCCGGCGGGTGGTGGACCAACTGTCGCAGCGTGCCGAGGCTGATCGACTGGCCGGGCAACTGGACCGGGTGCAGGCTGCCTCCCGCGAACTGGCCGGCGTCGTCGAGCAGCTGGCCAAGGTCACCCTCACCCATGCCGGCATGCGTGCCATCGAAACGGCTGCGGCAGCTGTCGACCGTGCGGCCGCGGCAGCTGAACTCGCCTCGGCCCGAATCGAATTGGTTGCGCAGAGCAACATGCAGCTGCGGGTCGGCGACGAGGAGGTGACGTTGTCGGCCGGAGCGGAGTGGGCGTCCAGCGTGGGTGGCCGGACCGATATCGAGCTTCCCGGCCTGCTGACCGTACGGGTGCTGCCCGGCACGCCGGCGGCGGACACCAGCGCGGTTCTCGACGCCGCGCGCAGCGCGCTGGCGGCGGCACTGCAGCCGCACGGGGTGGCCGACGTGGAGGCGGCGCGGGCACTGGATGCCCGGCGGCGCGAACTCGAGGCGGAGCGGGACCGGCTGAACGTCACCCTGCAGACCCTGCTGGGCTCCGACACTGTCGAGGTCTTGACGACGCGGCTCGCGGGGCTGCGGGAACAGGTCGGCGACACCGGTCCCATCGATGTGGGCGCGGCTCGGGCGGAATTGGAGGCTGCCGATGCCGAACAGCGCCGTGCCGCAGCCGATTACGAGCAGTGCCGCGACGCCGCCACCGCGGCGGCCGGTGCGGCGGCGTCCGCGCTGACCGCGGCGACGGTTGCCCGCGAGAAGGTCACCGCGGCGACGGCCGCGCTCGCCGAGACCACCGAGCGGCTGGCCCGGCAGCGTGAATTCGAAGACGACGCGGCCCTGACACAGCGCGTCGCGACCTTGGCGGAGCAGGCTGCCGCCGCCACCGCCCGCGAACAGGAACTCGCGGCCGCGCTGGCGGCCACCACTCCCGACGTCGTCGACGCGGAACTGGCTGCGGCCACCGCGGATTCGACCCGGATCGCCACCCGCCGCCGCGAACTCGACGACCAATTGCGGGACGTGGCAGCGCAATTGAAGGTGTACGGGACGCAGGGTCGGCAGAGCCAGTTGGATGCCGCCGAGGTCGCGTTGCGGCACGCGGAGTCCGAGCACGCCGCGGTGGGCCGTCGGGCCCGGGCCGCTGAGCTGCTGCGCTCGGTGATGGGCCGGCATCGCGACCAGGCTCGCCAACGGTATGTCGAGCCGTTCCGGACTGAAGTGGAACGCCTGGGGCGCATCGTGTTCGGCGACAGTTTCGCCGTCGAGGTCGACAGCGACCTGCGGATCTGCAGCCGCACCGTCGCGGGGACCACCGTGCCGTACGAGTCCCTGTCCGGTGGGGCCAAGGAACAGCTGGGCATCGTGGCCCGGCTCGCCGGTGCGGCGCTGGTGGCCAAGGAGGACAGCGTCCCGGTGATCATCGACGACGCACTGGGTTTCACCGATGCCGGCCGGCTGGCCCGGATGGGTGAAGTGTTCGACGCCGTCGGCGGCGACGGTCAGGTGATCGTATTGACCTGCAGCCCCGAGCGTTACGCCGGCGTCGGTGACGCAACCCGAATCGAGCTCACCGCCTGACGGTTGCTGTGACTGATGAATCGCTGGAAAGGTCACACCGGCGCGTGACAGACTGCGGCGGTGATCGCTGATTTCATCGTCGTAGGGACCGGCTCGGCCGGTGCGGTGCTGGCTGATCGACTGAGCGCCGACGGCGCCTCGCAGGTGGTGGTACTGGAGGCCGGAGGCGCCGACAAGAACCAGTTCATCCACATCCCGGCGGCCTTCTCGAAGCTGTTCCGCGGCGAATTCGACTGGAACTACTCGACCGAGCCGCAGCCCGAGCTCGCCGACCGCGAAATCTACTGGCCGCGCGGCAAGACCCTGGGCGGCTCGTCGTCGATGAACGCCATGATGTGGGTGCGCGGCATGGCCGCCGACTACGACGAGTGGGGTGAGCTCGCCGGGGAAGAGTGGTCGTACGCGGCGGTCGAGAAGTACTTCGACCGCATCGAGGCGGGGCCGCTGGTGCTCAGCCCGCAGCGCAGCCCGCGCAGCATCACGGCGGCGTGGCTCGAGGCGGCCCGGCAGTGCGGCCACGAGGGATTCGTCGAGACCACGGTCTGTCAGCGCCGCGGCGCGCGCTGGAGCACCGCGGACGCCTATCTGCGGCCGGCGCTGAAGCGTTCCAACCTGCATCTGCGTACCGGTGCCACCGCAACCCGTGTCCTGATCGAGGACGGCCGGGCCGTCGGCGTCGAGTACGAGGCGGACGGCCGTCGTCAGATCATCCACGCGCGCCGCGAGGTGATCCTCAGCGGCGGCGCGATCAACAGCCCGCAGCTGCTGATGCTGTCCGGCATCGGTCCGCGCGAACACCTGGCCGAGCACGGCATCGACGTCGTCTATGACTCCCCTGGGGTAGGGCAGAACCTGTTGGACCACCTGGTGGTGCTGCTCGGGTTCGACGCCAACTGCGAGACGCTGATCGGTGCCGAAAAGCCGCTGCAACTGCTCAACTACCTGACCCGCCGCCGCGGCATGCTGACGTCGAATGTCGGGGAGGCATACGGCTTCGTGCGCAGCAACCCGGAGCTCGAGCAGCCCGACGTCGAGCTGATCTTCGCGCCCGCGCCGTTCTACGACGAAGGCATCGGCGAGCCGTATCCGCGCGAAGCGGTGGCGATGGGGCCGATCCTGGTGAAGCCCAAGAGCACCGGCACCATCCGGCTGGCCTCGGCCGATCCGCTGGCCAAGCCGATCATCGATCCGCGCTACCTGTCCGACCCGGAGGGCGCCGACCGCAAAGCACTGCTCGCGGGCCTGCGGATGATGGCCGACATCTGTCAGGCGCCGGCGCTCAAAGGTCTGCTCGGGGACATCGCCCGCCCGGTCGGCGCGCACGATCTCGACGACCGAACCTTGGAGCTGGCCCTGGCCACCACCTCACACACGCTGTATCACCCGACCACCACGTGCCGGATGGGCACTGACGAGGCCAGCGTGGTCGACCCGCAGCTCCGCGTACGTGGTGTCGCGGGACTGCGGGTCGCCGACGCGTCGGTGATGCCGACCATCGTCCGGGGCCATACCCACGCCCCGAGCGTGCTGATCGGTGAGAAGGCCGCTGACCTCATCACCGCCGGAGGTCAGAAATAGGCGTTGGCAGGAATTGCGGTGCCGTGCAGCAGGTTCTGCCCGACCACCCGGGCCTTGTAGCCGACCGGATTGTGCAGCGTGATGGTGCGGATATTGCGCCAGTGCCGGTCGAGGTTGCGCTGCCGGCTGGCCGCGCTGGCGCCTCCGAGCTCCAGGAGCTTGGTGGCGGCGCGCGGCGCGATGTCGTCCAGGTGCACCTTCACCTTGGCTGCCTGCAGCTGGGCCTCGGCGGTCAGTTCGGCGTCGGGCACACCGTCCGGACCGGTCGAATCGATGGCGGCCCCGATCGCCGCCGCCGCATCCAGCACCGCGGCCCGGGCGATGTAGGCGGAGCTGGCCAGTTCGCCGAGCTGGCGCTGCAGCAAGGGGTCGTCGGTCGGTGAGGCCGCGGAGGCATGGCTGAAGCTGCGCTCGCGGGACCGCAGGAGCGCAATACCGTCGTCGACGATGTTCTCGAGAATTCCGGCGACCACGGCGTGGATGTACAGCTGCAACAGGGTGTACTGCACCGAGGGCACGGGCTCGGCGTCATACCGCGTGTCCGAGAGCACCTCGTCGGGCAGCACCGTCACGTCCCGGAAACGGGTGGTGCCGGTGCCGGTCCGGCGCTGGCCGAAACCGTCCCAGTCGTCGATGATCTCCACGCCCGCTCGCTCGGCCGGCACGATGACGATCGCCACCGAATCATGATCGGTGGTCGCTGTCACGGTCAGGTAGTCCGAGAACAAGGTTCCGGTGCTGTAGAACTTCTCGCCGGTCAAGGTGAAACCGCCGTCGTGGCCCGGCGTCAAGCGGGTGTTGAACACGAGGCTGCCCACCGCGTGGGAGCCCTTCTCACTGAACGCGTTGCCGAACACCTTGCCGGCGGCGACCTTTTCCAGCCAGGCCCGGGACCCGGGCTGGTCCAGGGTGCGCAGCCGCTCCTCGACGAACCAGAAATGTGTGCGGAAGATGTGTGCCACCACCGGATCGGCGCGGGCGACGTCGATCACGGCGGAAAACAGTTGCGGCACTGTGAGCCCGGCTCCGCCCAGTTCTGGAGGCAGGCGCAGGGTGCCGAATCCGGCGCGCTTGAGTGCGGCCACCTGGTCGAAGGGATTCACGTCGTCCAGATCGCGGTCTTTGGCGCCCGCTGCGATGTCGGCCAGCAGGTCGGTCCACGTTGTCGTGTCGGGGAGGTCGAGGATGGTCATGTCCCAGTTCTACGGACCAGCACCGTCACAGGCACTGCTTACGCTCGCGCCGAACCGAACGCGGCAGAATGAGTGTCGATGACCATGAACGCCAAACGCCGCAAGGCGCACGACAAGCTCGCGGCGCTGCCGGGGGTCCGGTCGGTACGGCGACCGGTCCGATCAAGTGGCGCAGAGGAATTCGATCTGTACTACGTGCGGACCGGACCGCTGAGCGAGCATCCGCTGGTGATCATTCCCGGCGGGCCGGGTGCGGCGTCCATCGGGCACTACCGCAATTTGCGCCGCCGGGCGACGGCCGCCGGTCTGGACGTCATCATGGTCGAGCACCGCGGCGTGGGCATGTCGCGACACGACGACGCCGGCGCCGATCTACCCGCTGAGGCGCTGACCATCGAGGCCGCGGTCGACGACATCGCGGCGGTGCTGGACGACGCCGGGGTGCAATCCGCGGTTGTCTATGGCACGTCCTACGGCAGCTACCTGGCCGCGGGTGTCGGGGTGCGCCATCCCGATCGAGTGCATGCCATGGTGCTCGACTCGCCGCTGCTGTGTGCCGACGACATCGACGCGGTGCGCGACGCCACCCGGGCGGCGTTCTGGGACGGCACGGCACCGTCGACCGAGGGCCTCGCCAGCCGCATGCGTGGTTTGGCCGAGGACGGCAAGTTGACGCCGTGGGTGGTGCAACTGGCGGCCGGGTTGTACGGTCTGGTCGGCCCCGAGGTGCTGGAGCAGCAGCTCGAACTGCTGCTGACCGGGCGGGGCCTGCTGTGGCACGCCATCGGACACAGCACCAAGTTGCTCTTCGAGAGCAAGACGCCGTACCGGCACGAACCGGATCTGGTCGAGCACATCGGCTATCAGGAGCTCAACTATGCCCCCGAGCCCGACGGCCTGCCGATCGACCCGGCGCTGGCGTACCGCGAATCTGCCACCGGTGACCCGGATTTCGTCGCGGAGCCCTTCGACCTGGTGGCCGCGATGCCGGGATTCGACTGGCCCACTGTCGTGATCTCCGGTGGCCGGGACCTGATCACCCCACCGGCCATTGCACAGCGGGTGGCTGAGTTGATTCCCGGTGCCGCACTGGTGGAACTACCCAGCGCGGGCCACAGCGTGCTCGACATGCGCGAGGGCTCGGCCCTGACCATCGCGGCCGCGGTGTGTGCCGGCGACTACGCCGGATTGCCGGACCGGGCAACAGAATTGGACAACGCACCGCTGGATTTCACGGTGCGCCTGATGGTTCGGGGTATCACGACGGCCGCGGCCGCGGAGTCGTTGGTTCCCGCCGCGCTGCCGCGGGCCATCCGGCAGCTCAGGACTTGGTGAACCCGATCGTCATGTAGTTCAGGTCGCCCAGACCCGCAGCTCCGAAGTTCGCCAAAGTGCTTCGGACCGCGACGTTTCCGGCTGACTGGGCAAGAGGGAGATTGAACGTCTCGGCCCAGAGCAGGCGGTCCAGCTGGTTGGCGAGTGCCTGCGCCTTGGCGGGATCGAGTTCGTCGAGGGTCTGCTCGATCTTGGCGTCGATCTCGGGCGTACCGATCTTGCCGAAGTTGCTCTCCCCGTCGGAGGCATAGATCTGGGTGAGGCTGCCGAGCGGGAAGGCGTCACCCTGCCAGGCGAAGGCAGCGATGTCGAAGTTGCCGGGAATGATGTACCGGCTGAACAGATCTGCACCTGAGGACACCACCAGATCGAGCCGGACACCGATGTCGGCGAGGGTCTTCTGGGCGATCTGACCGATCTGCCGGCTGCCGGGCGCGTCATAGAAGACGATCCGGACACTCAGTGGCCGACCGTCCCGCTCCCGCACCGAGCGGCCGGCAGGCAGTTTCCACCCCAGGCCATCGAGTTCCCGGCGGGCTGCCGCAGGGTCGAAAGGTGTTCCGCCGCTGTTGTCCTGGTAGCCCTCCTGCCCGGCGACATAGATGTGGTTGCTCAACGGCACCGGGTGGTCCACCAGGCCATGCTGCAGCACGGTCACGATGGTCTGCCGGTCGATACCCATGGCGATCGCGTGGCGCAGTGCCGGGTCGGCGAGGATCGATCCGGGCGCGCCGTTGAAGGTCAGGTGCGACCACGTGGGCCCGGGTGCGGTGCGGATGTCGACGCCCTTGGCGCGGCGGGCCAGCACCATGTCATCGAGCGAGCCGAGCCCGGTGGCGTCGATGGCGTTGTTCTGCAACGCCGGGATACGGGCCGCATCGTCGAGCACCAGGTAGGTGATGCTGTCCAGCAGCGGCCGGGCGCCCCACCATTTCGGGTTGCGGGTCAAGGTGATTCGCTGCGCGCCGCGGTCGACGTTCGAGATGACGAACGGGCCGGCCGACGGCCCGGGCGCAGCCAGCTGCCCCTTGTTGAACATTTCCGGGTCGGTCGTCGAGACCTTGGGCAGCAGCATGCCGTTGCCCGCGAACATGCCGCGCCAGTCGGCGTACGGGCGCGCGAACGTCATGACGGCCTGGCGGTCGTCGACACCGCGGGTCACCGAGGCCACCCGCTCGCTGCCGTTGGGGCTGGCGATCTGGAACCGGGGATCCTTGCCGGTCGTGGCGGTGACCTGTGAGGCAATGTCCTGCCAGGTGATGGGGGAGCCGTCGCTCCACACCGCCTTGGGGTTGATGGTGTAGGTGACCACCTGAGGGTTGGCGCCGGTCAGCTGGATGTCGGTGAAGTAGTCGTGGTTGACGGTCGTGGAACCGTCGGGGCCGACGATGAAGGCCCGCGGCAGGGTGGGGCGCAGCACCGAGGCAGTGTCGACGGTGTTGCCGTCGATGTTCAGGGGGTTGAAGTTGTCCGGGAACGCGGTGAGCGCCAGACGCAGATTGCCACCGTCCTTCAGGGTGGCCGGGTCTCGCGGGTTGAGGTCGTTCGCCGCACCGACTTTCGGCGCACCGGCACTGGATCCGCGGTACTCGCTCGAGCAGCCGCTGATGGTGACGACCAGCGCGAGACTGGCCATCGCGGCCACCAGCACCACGAGCAGCCGACCCCGACGCGTATCCATCATTCACCTCCCGGCTGCGGCACGGCATTGAGCAACCGCTGGGTGTAGGGATCCTGTGGGTCGCCGAAAACCTGTGCGGCATCGCCCTGTTCGACGACGGCGCCCTTGTACATCACGGCCACCGTATGGGCCAGATGGCGGACCACCGAAAGATCGTGCGAGACAAACAGATACGACAGATCGAAACGCTGCTGCAGGTCCAGCAGCAGGTTGATGATGCCGGCCTGGATCGAGACGTCCAGCGCCGACACCGGTTCGTCGAGTGCCAGAATCCTGGGTTGCCGCGCCAGCGCGCGGGCGATGCCGATGCGCTGCTTCTGGCCGCCGGAGAACTCGGCGGGGTAGCGGGCGGCGTCCTCGTGCCGGAGGCCCACGATGCCGAGCAGCTCGGCGACACGATCGTCGATGCGGTTTTTGTCGAAGCCGCCGGCCCGCAGCGGTTCGGACAGGACGTCGAACACCGGCAGCCGCGGGTCGAGTGCTGCTACCGGGTCCTGGAACACCACCTGGAGTTCGCCGCGGAGTTCGCGCCGGGTTTCGCGGTTCAGGCCGGCCACGTCATGTCCGAGGACGGTGATCGAACCCGATTGCGGCGCGGTCAGATTCAGTATCTGATGCAGCGTGGTGGTCTTGCCGGAACCGGATTCGCCGACGATGCCGAGGGTGCGGCCCTGCTGCAGCTGAAGACTGACGCGGTCGACGGCACGCAGCTCGCCGACCCGGCGCCGGAGCATGCCGCCGGTGAGCTTGTAGGTCTTCACCAGGTCGGTCACCGTCAGCACGACGGGGGCGTCCGGGGCGTCTGCCGGTGCCGATTCGGGCTCCGTTGCCACTCCGTAGATTTCGGCGGCACTGCGGCCCGTGACCTGGTCGGTGTGGATGCACGCGACGGCGTGGTCCGGCCCGACCTCCAGCAGTGCCGGTTCGGCCGCCCGGCAGTCGTCGTCGGCCAGCGGGCAGCGCGGCGCGAACGGGCAGCCGGGCGCGAGGTTGACCATCGAGGGTGGTGAGCCGGGGATCGGCACCAGCCGCGACCCCTGCGGCGCGTCGAGCCGCGGCACCGACCCGAGCAGGCCGACGGTGTAGGGCATCACCCGGTCGCGGTACAGGTTCGGCACCGGCGCGGTCTCCACGGTGCGGCCGGCGTACATCACCATTGCGCGGTCGGCGAATTCGGCGACGACGCCGAGGTCGTGCGTGATCATCAGCACCCCGGCGCCGGTGACGTCGCGGGCGGTGCGCAGCACGTCGAGGATCTGCGCCTGCACGGTGACGTCGAGTGCCGTGGTGGGTTCGTCGCAGATGATGAGGTCGGGGTCGTTGGCGATGGCCGTGGCGATGACGACGCGTTGCCGCTCCCCACCGGACAGCTCGTGCGGAAACGCCTTCGCGCGGGCCGCGGGCTGCTTGATGCCGACCAGCTCCAGAAGCTCGACCGCCCGGGCCCGGGCGGCGCGCCGGTCGACCGAACGGTTGTGCACGCGAAGCGCTTCGGCGATCTGGTCCCCGACGGTGTACACCGGGGTGAGGGCCGACATCGGGTCCTGGAACACCGTGCCGATCACGCGGCCGCGCACCTGTGACATCGCGGCGTCGTCGAGCCCGATCAGCTGCTTGCCCTGAAGTTTCACCGAGCCCGTCACCTCGGCGTGTTCGGGCAACAGACCCACGACCGCCATGGCCGTGGCCGATTTACCGGCACCGGATTCGCCGACCAGCGCCAGCACCTCACCGGGGGCGATGTGAAAGTTCATGCCCCGCACTGCCGAGACATTTTCCTCGCCGGCCTGGAAACTCACGGTGAGGTCACGGACCTCGAGCAGCGGGGTACTCATCGCTTCACCGCCTGACGGCGACGCGGTCGTGACGAGGGGTCGAGCGCGTCGCGCAGCCCGTCACCGATCAAGTTGGCGCACAGCACGATCAGCACCAGCACGCCGGCCGGGAACAGGAACACCCAGGGGAACGTGGTGACCGACGGGGTGCCGTCGGCGATCAGCGTGCCCAGGGACACGTCGGGCGGCTGGATGCCGAAACCCAGGTAACTCAAACCGGTCTCGGCCAGGATGGCGATGCCGACGTTGAGCGTGGTATCGATGATCAGGATCGACGCCACGTTCGGCACGATGTGCCGCGCGATGATCCGGGCATCGCTGACCCCCATATACCTTGCCGCCGTGACGAACTCGCGTTCGCGCAGGCTCATGGTCAGGCCGCGCACCATGCGTGAGCTGACCATCCAGGAGAACAGCGCCAGGAGCACTACGAGCCACAGCACCGTGCTCTGATGCTTGATGCGGGGCGTCACGATCGCGATCAGGATGAAGCCCGGGATCACCAACAGCAGGTCCACGATCCACATCAGCACCCGGTCCCGCCAGCCGCCGAAGTAGCCGGCGATCGAACCGACCGTGGCGGCGATGACCGTGGCGATCACGGCCACGCAGACCCCGATCAGCATCGACTTCTGCATACCGCGCAGCGTCTGTGCGAGCACATCCTGCCCAAGGGCATTGGTGCCGAACAGGTGTCGGCCGTCCGGTGGCTGCAGCAGGGCGTTGAAGTCCATGTCTGTGTAGGTGTACGGGAGCAGCGGCGGCAGCGCGTAGCAGCCCAGGAAGAGTAGGCACAACGCACATAGCGCTACCACCGCAGGGCGATTCCGCACGAACCGCCGCGCCACCAGCGTGCGGCGCGAGGCGAATCGGGCGCGGGGCAACCCGAACTGGATGCTCATGAGACCCGCACCCGCGGGTCGAGCGCGGCGTAGATGACGTCGGACAACAGGCCGCCGAGCAGGATCGTGGTTCCGGAGAACAACGTGAAGGCAGCGACGATGTTGGCGTCCTGGCTGTTGATGCCCTGCACCAGCCATTCACCCATGCCGTGCCAACCGAAGATCTTCTCGACGAACACCGCGCCGGTCACCAGGCCGGCGACCCCGTAGGCGAACAGTGTGGCCATCGGGATCAGTGCGGTCCGCAGGCCGTGTTTGAACAACGCCTGGCGCCGGGTCAGGCCCTTGGCGCGGGCGGTGCGGATGAAGTCCTGGCCGAGCACGTCGAGCATCGCGTTGCGCTGGTAGCGGCTGTAGCCGGCGATGGCGCCCAGCGCCAACGTCGTCGTGGGCAGCACCAGGTGTTGCAGTCGGTCGACGAATCCGTGCCAGCCGCCCTCGGCGAACGGCGACGTCTCGCCCGTGTACTGGAACAGCTGGAAGCCCAGCACCTCGTTGACCCCGAGCGCGCCGAGAATCAGGAGGTTGGCGATGACGAACGTCGGGGCGCTGAGGATCAGCAGGGCCAGCACGGTGATGGTCCGGTCGGAGAGCCGGTATTGCCGGACGGCGCCCCACGCCCCGACGATCACGCCGATGATGCTGCCCAGGATCGATCCGATGGCCACCAGTCGCAGGCTGGTCCACACCCGTCGTCCCAACTCTTCTGAAACGGGTTGTCCGGTAACGGTTTTTCCGAAGTCCCCGCGCACTGCGCCGGACACCCAGTTGCCGTAGCGCGGCAGGAGGGTCTTGTCGAGGCCCAGGTCGTGTGCTTTGGCGTCGATGACCGATTGCGGTGGCCGGGGGTTGCGCTGCAACAGGCTGTCCAGCGGGTGAAAGGTCACCGACGTCAGTGCGAAGGTCAGGAACGTCGCCAGCGTCAACAGGATCACGTAGTTGAGCAGTCGGCGGAGCAGGAACCGCGTCATGGGCCGCTCGCTGGAATCCGCATGCGCACAGGTTAAGAGATCCCGGCGCACTCGTGCGGGATTGGCGCCCGATGGCCGCGGCCGCCTTGTGCCCGAGCCGGTGACCTGGCAGTTCTGGTTCGGTGGAATACCTGACAGCGGGGGCGACTTGGAACATATGAGCAGGCCGCGCGCCCCAACGGTGTGGCGAAGCGTGGCAGATTCGCGTCTACAGGGGAGATCCGCGATGAGTCATTCCAAGAAGTCTGAAATCAACAAGAAGTGGGCCGTCGGCGTTATCGCCGGAAGCATGGCTGTCGGTGTCACGACCGTGGCGCTCGGCGGAGCGCAGGCGCACTCTGTGCAATCGACATCGGCCAACGGAACCTCGGTCAGTTCAGTTGTCAGCAGCGCCGGCCGCGGGCCGATCATCAGCGCCGCGCCCTCGATCACCGGGCCCGCTCCGCTGTACCCGGGGCAGGACCCGGGCTGATGAGTTTCGCGGCGGGGGCGTTCATCACCCCGGCGGCCCAACTCTCCTGAAACCCGTTGCCTGGTCATGGTTTTCCGAAGTCCTGCTGCACGGACGCCGAGTTGCCGTGGCGCGGCAGGGGGTGTCGAGGCCTGAATCGGGTGCTTTGGCGTCGATGACCAGCTTGAGCGGTGTTGGCGAACTGCCAGAACCAGTCCAGCGGCCTCTCAGATGGGCGAGAGGGCGTTGGTGAACTGGCAGAGCCAGTCCAGCGCACTGTCAGAGTGGCGCGGTTGACTCGAAGTGTATGACCAGCCGCGCGAACAAGTGCGCGGGGTAGCGAAGTGGTCCCACGTACACGGGAGGCAAGCCATGAGTCGACCTGAGACATCCGGCATCACCAGGAAATGGGCGATCGGCATCATCGGTGGCAGTGCCGCAATGGGTGCGGCAGCTGTCTGCGCAGGCGTGTTGGCCGGCCCGGCCGAGACGACGAGCGCCGGCAGCACGCTGATCACGACGAGCACGACCGCGCCCGTCACCTTCGCGGCACCGTCGATCACCGGCAAGGCGCCGTTGTACGCGGGGGAGGCCCCTGACTCCAACCCGCAGGGTTGAGGGCTGCGTTTCACAGCCGGCGCATAGATTCGTCACAGTCGCGGCCCACACCGGTGCGAATAATGGAGCTGTGACAGGTCCCAGCAGTACCGCCCGTGACAGTGAGTCCCAGCGAGTCGTCATGCACCGGGCCGATGGCAAGCCCATCAATGTCCTGGTGGTCGACGACGAGCCGGTTCTGGCCGAGCTCGTCTCCATGGCCCTGCGCTATGAGGGCTGGGACATCGCCACCGCCGGAGACGGCGCCTCCGCGATCGCGCTGGCCAAGGACAACCCGCCCGATGTGGTCGTGCTGGATGTGATGCTGCCTGACATGAGCGGCCTCGACGTGCTGCGCAAGTTGCGCGAACAGATTCCCGGGCTGCCGCTGCTACTGCTGACTGCCAAAGATTCGGTCGAAGACCGTATCGCCGGACTGACCGCGGGCGGCGACGACTACGTCACCAAGCCGTTCAGCATCGAGGAAGTGGTGCTGCGGCTGCGGGCGCTGCTGCGGCGTACGGGCGTCGCCAACGAAGTCGGTGGGGCGCAGATCGTCGTCGGTGATCTGGTGCTCGACGAGGACAGTCACGAGGTGACGCGGGCCGGCGAACAGATCACGCTGACCGCCACCGAATTCGAACTGCTGCGGTACATGATGCGCAACTCCAAGCGGGTGCTGAGCAAGGCGCAGATTCTCGACCGGGTGTGGAGCTACGACTTCGGTGGCCGCTCCAACATCGTCGAGCTGTACGTGTCCTACCTGCGCAAGAAGATCGACAGCGGACGCGAGCCCATGATCCACACCCTGCGCGGCGCCGGATATGTCCTCAGACCTGCCCGCTGACGCCCGCACCCGGATCCCTCTGCCGCGGACCTGGTCGCTGCGGGTCCGGCTGCTCGTCACCCAGGTGCTGCTGTTGGCATTGGTCATCATCGGTGTCGGCGCCGCGACTGAGTTTGCGCTGCAACGCTTTCTGCTGCACCAACTGGACGACCAGGTGCTGGAGGCGGGTCGGCGCTCGGCCGCCATCTTCGAACTGCCGCCACCGCCCATGGCCCCGCCACTGACCGGGGGGGTACCCCGGCCGGCCATGGATCCGCACTTCCGCATGCGCTTCGACCCCGAAGCCGGTCCCGGTCCCGGCTTCCTCAACGCGCCCGGACAAGCCGTCGGCACCATCGGAGCGGTGGTGTTCCGGGGGCAGGTCGACGCCGGTGTCATCACCTCGGAGGGCAGTCGCGATTCGGTGAGCACCGCCGCCACAGCGCAATTGGCGCAGGTGCCGCCGGATCGCAAGATTCGCACCATGGACATCGACGGGCTGGGCACCTACCGCGTCATCGGCCTGCATCCCCGCCACGGCGGACCACAGACCATCGTCACCGGCCTGCCCACCAGACATGTCGACAACACCCTGTTGTGGGTGCTCGGCATGTTCTGCGCGGTGGGGGCCATGGCCCTGATCGGGGCGACGGTGGTGGGGGTGTGGATCATCCGGCGCCAACTCGCCCCGCTGTCAAGGGTTTCCGCCGCGGCGCGCGACGTCGCCGACCGCGAACTGGACCGCGGCGAGGTGCAGCTGCCGACCGAGATCGTGCACGTCGACCCCGACGCCGCGCACACCGAGGTGGGCCAGTTGGGTACGGCGCTGAACCGCATGCTGGACCGCATCGCCGGCGCGCTCGCGGCCCGTCATGCCAGTGAGACGCGGGTGCGCCAATTCGTGGCCGACGCCAGTCACGAACTGCGGACGCCGCTCGCGGCGATCCGGGGCTATACCGAACTGGCACAACGCAAGAGCGACGAGCTGCCCGCCGATGTCGCGCACGCCATGAACCGCGTCGAATCCGAGACCGCACGAATGACCCGCCTCGTCGAGGACATGCTGCTGCTGGCCCGGCTCGATGCCGGTCGGCCGCTGGAGATGGAGGCCGTCGACCTGTCGCAACTGGTCGTCGATGCCGTCAGCGACGCCCACGTCGCCGGGCCGGATCACGACTGGTCACTGGACTTGCCCGACGAACCGGTCACCGTCGAGGGTGACCCGGCGCGGCTGCACCAGGTGCTGGTGAACCTGTTGGCGAACGCGCGGACGCACACGCCGGCCGGCACGGCGGTGACCATCGCGCTGTCGTCGGATCCGGACGCCACGGTGATCAGCGTCGCCGACGACGGCCCGGGCATTCCAAAGACGTTGCAGCCCGAGGTGTTCGAGCGGTTCGCCCGTGGTGACTCGTCGCGGTCCCGGCAGGCCGGCAGCACCGGATTGGGGCTGGCCATCGTCGCCGCTGTGGTGAAGGCGCACGGCGGCACCATCAGTGTCGACAGTCGGCCCGGCGCGACGGTCTTCACGGTGCGCCTGCCCGCGGGACCGGCGGCTCCGGCCTCACAGCCACCGCACAGTGTCGCCTCGACGTCCGCCTAACCTGCCTGCCCACAATCAGACCGGTGATTCGCGTACTGTGCCGCCGTCCGATCGGCGAGCAACTCCGGCTCGGTTTCCTGCTGGCGGGGACCGCTGTGCTGTATCTGTGGAACCTGTCGGTCAATGGTTGGGCCAACAGCTTCTATTCAGCGGCGGCACAGGCCGGGGCCAGCGACTGGACCGCAATGTTGTTCGGCGCCAGCGACTCCGGCAACGCCATCACCGTCGACAAGACCCCCGGTGCGCTGTGGGTGATGGATCTCTCGGTACGGCTTTTCGGGCTGAGCTCCTGGAGCATCCTGGTCCCGCAGGCACTGATGGGAGTGGCCGCGGTGGCGGTGCTCTATGCCGCAGTGCGCCGCGCGACCGGACCTGCCGCCGCCCTGTTGGCCGGGACGCTGTTCGCGTTGACGCCGGTGGCCACGTTGATGTTCCGCTTCAACAACCCCGATGCGCTGCTGGTTCTGCTGTTGGTGGTGAGTGCCTACTGCGTGCAACGCGCCTGCGAAAAGGACACGGGCCGTTGGTGGTTGGTCGCCGCGGGGGTGGCCGCCGGGTTCGCGTTCCTGGCCAAGATGCTGCAGGCGTTCCTGGTACTGCCGGCCTTCGCGGTCGCATACCTGGTGGCGGGGCCGGGATCTCGGCGCAAACGACTGTGGCGCCTGCTCGGCGGCACCGTGGCGATGGTCGTCGCGGGCGGCTGGTACCTGGCGCTGGTCGAACTGTGGCCGGCCGAGTCGCGCCCGTATGTCGGCGGGTCGCAACATGATTCGATCGTCGAACTGGCGCTGGGCTACAACGGCGTGGGCAGGCTGAACGGGAACGAACCCGGTGGTCTGGGCAACCCGAATTTCGACGTCGGCTGGGATCGACTGATCGGCGCGAGCATGGGCAGTTACGCCGGCTGGCTGCTGCCGGCCGCGCTGATCTGTCTGGTCGCGGGACTGGTGCTCACCCGGCGCGCCCCGCGCACGGATGCGACCCGGGCGGCCCTGATCATCTGGGGTGGGTGGCTCGTGTTCACCGGTTCCGTGTTCAGCTTCGCGAACGGCATCGTGCATCAGTACTACACGGTCGCGCTGACACCGGCCATCGGGGCGTGCGTGGGTATCGGTTCGGTTCTGTTGTGGCGCAACCGCACTGCGTGGCAGGCCCGGCTGACCATGGCAGGCGCCGTGGTGGCGACGGCGACCACGGCTGCGATACTGCTGGGCCGCGCTGACGTGACCTGGTTACGGACCTCGGTGCTGATTGTCGGCGCCGTCGCGGTTCTGCTGCTGCTGGCGCCGCCTCGATTCAGCCCCGCACGCCTGGCGGTGGCCACGGCGGTCCTGGTGTGCCTGGCCGCTCCCGCGGCGTATTCGATTGCCACCGCGGGTGTTTCGCATACCGGGGCCATGCCGTCGGTGAGCGGGCCCGGTGGACGCAGTTCCGGCTGGGGTCCGCAGCCTCCCGGGCACATCAAGGCCCGAGGCCCCGCCGGTGGACCGGGCGGTGCGATGGGCGCACCGCCGCAAGGTTTCCGGCCCGGCGGCGGGCTGCTCGATTCGCCGGTGCCGGGCGCTGCCCTGACGACACTGCTCGGCACCGATGCCGCGCACTACCGCTGGACGGCCGCCGTCGTCGGCTCCAACAACGCCGCCGGCTACCAGCTGGCGGCCCGCGTCCCGGTGATGGCCGTCGGCGGCTTCAACGGCACCGATCCCGCGCCCACGTTGGCGCAGTTCCAGCAGTACGTCGCCGCGGGCCAGATCCACTACTTCATCGAAGGCGACGTCAACATGGGCTGGGGACGCCACGGTCAGGACGGTTCCAAGCAGGAATCGCGCCAGATCGCCGGATGGGTCCGCGAGCACTTCACCGCCACCACCGTCGACAACACCGTCGTCTACGACCTGACCCAGCCTCGTTGATCCCGCGGTGCGGGTGCTCCGTTCTCGCACTTCTACGCCCGGGCTGCGGAGTCAACGGCAGCGCCAAACACATAGCTTGCCCATAGCTTCAGCCCATGGCCGGCTAAAGGAACCAACCAAAAATCGGTGTCATGACAAACCTGGTCGAGCGTGACGCCGAGCAACGCTTCAGCACCCGCCCCAACGCTGCCCTCGCCGCGCGCGCAGCCGGCGTACCGGTGCTGGATGTCGTGGTCCCGGTCTACAACGAGCAGGTCGCCCTGCCCGGCTCGATCCGCCGCCTGCATCGGCACCTCGAGGAGCACTTCCCGTACCCGGTGCAGATCACTATCGCCGACAACGCCAGTGTCGACGACACCCCGCGCGTCGCCGCCGAACTGGCTGCCGAGCTGGCCAACGTCCGCGTCCTGCACCTCGACCTGAAGGGCCGGGGCCGCGCGCTGCACGCGGCGTGGTCGACCTCCCCGTCGCCGGTGCTGGTCTACATGGACGTCGACCTGTCCACCGACCTGGCCGCTCTCGGCCCGCTGGTGGCGCCGCTGATCTCCGGCCACTCCGATCTGGCGATCGGCACCCGGCTGGCCCGCGCCTCCCGCGTGGTGCGGGGACCGAAGCGCGAGTTCATCTCCCGCTGCTACAACCTGATCCTGCGCGGCGCGCTCGCGGCCAAGTTCTCCGACGCCCAGTGCGGTTTCAAGGCCATCCGGGCCGACGTGGCCCAGGCGCTGCTGCCGCTCGTCGAAGACACCGGCTGGTTCTTCGACACCGAACTGCTGGTGCTGGCCGAGCGCACCGGGCTGCGCATCCACGAGGTGCCGGTGGACTGGGTCGACGACCCCGACAGCCGGGTCGACATCATCGCGACCGCCACCGCCGACCTCAAGGGTGTGGGCCGGCTGCTGCGCGGCTTCGCCAACGGCTCCATTCCAGTGAACACCATTGCCGCCCAATTGGGTTCGTCGACCAAGTCTGCGGCGCCCGGGTCACTGCTGCGGCAGGTCGTCCGGTTCGGCACCATCGGCGTCGCGTCGACCCTGGCCTACCTGTTGCTGTTCATGATGATGCACGCGGCGCTCGGCGCACAGACGGCCAACCTCGTCGCACTGCTGCTCACCGCCGTCGTCAACACTGCGGCCAACCGGCGCTTCACCTTTGGCGTCAGAGGCGGTGGTGCTGCCAGTGCGACGCGACACCAATTCGAGGGGCTGATCGTCTTCGGTATTGCCCTCGCGATCACCAGCGGCGCCCTGGCGGGGCTGCACGTGTTCGTCCCGCGGGCCCACCACCTCGTCGAGCTGAGCGTGCTGGTGGCCGCCAACCTGGTCGCAACCGCGGTGCGGTTCGTGCTGCTGCGCGGATGGGTGTTCCATCCCAAGCGCACGAATTGACCTGCCTACCAACCGCTTCAGAGGAGACCCACCCGTGATCGCCACTGCTCCCACCGTCGCTCATCTGCCCAAACCCCGTCGACGCCCGGCATTCTGGGCTCGCCCGGTTCGGGAACGGTCCGCGCTGCTGGCCCTCCTGGCCGGAACCGCGGTGCTGTACCTATGGGCACTCGGCTCGTCGGGCTGGGCCAATTCCTATTACGCTGCCGCGGCCCAGGCCGGCACCCAGAACTGGGAAGCGTTGCTGTTCGGCTCATTCGACGCCGGCAACGCGATCACGGTCGACAAGCCGCCGGCCGCCCTGTGGCTGATGGGTCTGTCGGGCCGACTCTTCGGATTCAGCGCGTTCAGCATGCTGCTGCCGCAGGCCCTCATGGGTGTGGCGTCGGTCGGGATGCTGTACGCGACGGTCCGCCGCACCAGCGGCGCAGCCGCCGGACTACTGGCCGGCCTGGTGCTGGCAGTGACTCCCGTTGCGGCCCTGATGTTCCGGTTCAACAACCCCGACGCGCTGCTTGTGCTGCTGCTGATCAGTGCGGCCTACTGCACGGTACGGGCCATCCAGTCCACCGACTTCTCTGTGTCCGCCCGATGGATGACGCTGACCGGCGCCATCGTCGGCTTCGCCTTCCTGACCAAGATGCTGCAGGCCTTCCTGCCGGTGCCGGGACTGGCGCTGGCATTCCTGGTAGCCGCACCGTTCGGACTGGGGCGCCGCATCAGTGCGCTGCTGATGTCCGCTGTGGCCCTGGTGATTTCGGCGGGGTGGTACATCGCGCTGGTCAGCTTGTGGCCCGCCGACGCCCGCCCGTACATCGCCGGGTCCACCGACAACAGCCTGCTGCAACTGGCGTTGGGCTACAACGGTATCGAGCGCATCACGGGCGGTGACCGTCCCGCCGGTGGTCCCGGACCCGGCGGCGGCATGCGCGACAACCTGTTCTTCGGCGGCCACGCCGGCATCACCCGGCTGTTCGGCCCGTCGATGGGTGTCGAGGTGTCGTGGCTGTTGCCGGTGGCGTTGATCGGGCTGGTGCTGCTGTTGTGGGCCACTCGCCGCGCGCCCCGTACCGACCTGGTTCGCGCCGGGGTATTGCTCTGGGGTGGTTGGCTTTTGGTGACCGGCGCGGTGTTCAGCTTCATGGACGGCACGGTGCACCCGTACTACAACGTCGCGCTGGCGCCGGCGGTCGCCGCGTTGGCCGGCATGACGGTCGCCCATCTGTGGCAACGTCGGGACAAGCTCTCGGCGCGCCTGACCCTCGCGCTGCTCCTCGTCGTCACGGCCGGCTGGGCGTTCGCACTGATGTCCCGCACCCCGGACTGGATGCCCGCCCTGCGCTGGGTCATCGCGGTGGTGGCGGTCCTGGCGGCAGTGGCCATCATGGTGGCCAAGCAGCTTTCGGGACGGTTCACGGCCGTCGTCGCCGGTATCGCGATCGCCGCGGCCCTGGCCGGGTCGGCGTCGTTCACGCTCTACAACGTGGCGGCGGCCCACAGCAGTGGCCCCGGCTCGATGTCGGGTCCGCCGCGGCCCGGCGGCGACTCCTGGCCGGGTGGCGGACCAGGCGGGCCAGGTGGTCCCGGGCGCGAAGGGCCCAATGCCGAACTCGAGAACCTGATCCGCAGTGCCGACAACCGTTGGGCCGCAGCGACTGTGGGGTCGTTCCAGGCCGGCGATCTGGAGCTGAGCACCGGTAAGTCGCTGATGGCGATCGGTGGATTCACCGGCGGCGACAACGCGCCGACCCTGGCGCAGTTCCGCCAGTATGTCGAGGACGGCCAGATCCACTACTTCATCGCCGACGATCACAAGCGCGGTCCGGGACCCGGCGGTCCCCGGCACGAGCGGGGGAGCGCCGCGGAGATCACCGCGTGGGTGACGGAGCATTTCGCCAAGCTCGACGTCGGTGGCACGACTGTCTATGACCTCGAGGCGCCCCACTGATCGGAGCACGCGTCTATGCCTCGGATTGCAGTCACATGGTGACTGCAATCCGAGGCATAACCTCTCATTGGCCTCGATGCCGTGTCCGCGATCAGCCGATCTTGTAGGTACCCACGGCCTTGGCCACCGAGTCGCCGCCCGGGGTTCCGATCTCGACTTCGCAGTGCACCAAGGACTTTCCGCGGTGCAGCACGCGGCCGACGGCGATCAGGTCGGTTGAGCGGGCCGGCGCCAGGTATTGGACCGACATCGAGATCGTCACGCCGCGAAGCGATTCCGGCGCCTGTTCCGTTGACCACGCCGCGGCCATGACGGTGACGTCGGCCAGCGTCGCGATCGCGCCGCCGTGCACCATGTCGGCGAGTGTGGTGTTGGACGGGTCCCACGGCATCCGCAACCGGACCTCGGGGGCGTCGAGACCTTCGGCGACGATGCCCAGCTTGGCGACAAGTGGGGACTGAGGGATGAACTGCGCCATGACCTCGGCGCCGGTGTGGGGGCTCATGACATCGAAGTCTGCGCCGCGCGGGTAGTCGGTTCAATTACCTGGCAGGTAGTGATGGCTGCTTGGCATGAAATGAGGGCCGACGCCGCTAATTGCGGCGGGCCGCTTCTTGCGCAAGCTGGACACGCGACGAGTACCCGAGTTTGGCGTAGATATGGCTGAGATGTGTTTCGACGGTGCGCGGTGACACGAACAGCCTGACGCCGATGTCCTTGTTGCCCAAGCCCTCGCTGACCAGCCGTGCGACGTCGAGTTCGGTCGGGGTGAGAGCGGCCCAGCCAGTGGGTGGTCGTTTGCGTTCGCCGCGCCCACGGCGTGCGTAGCTGATGGCCTCTTCGGTCGTCAGTGCCGTCCCCTCGTCCCACGCCGCGTCGAAGTCGTGCTGTCCCATGGCATCTCGGACGGTATTCAGGAGCGTTTCGTGGTCCGCGCGGTAGATTTCATACCGCACCTCGCCCGTGCGCTGCCGGATGCCCTGTGCTGCTCCGAGGAGGCGGGCTGCTTCGGCGTAACTCTGGTCTGTCGACGCCATCTGAGCCAGGAACTCCAGAACGGCCGGCAAGCCGATCTGCACCCGCGTCTCCGTCGCACGGACGAGGGCTTCGTGCGCGTTGCGTTCGGCCGCTTCCCGGTCGCCTTGAGCGAGCGCGACGCGGGCGCGTGCGGTGACCGCCCACATGCCGAAGTATCCGGTCATGGCGGCTACGCCTTCGTCGGCAAAATAGGTCGCTTTGGCGATGTCACCTGCGGCAAGCGCGGCCTCGGCCCGAAAACTCATGTTGGCCCGGGTGAATGAAACGTCCGGGATCCGGCTGTAGCCCCTCTCGAACGAATGCTCCGCAGATGCGATGTCACCGGCAGCAAGGTGTGCCACTCCCAAGGACAGGTCGCCCAGGCCATCGATAATGGGCCCGAGTTCAGCGCCGGATTCCGCAACCGCTTCCGAGACCGTCAGCGACTCGGCCCACCTGCCCAACCAGCCCAGGACGGGGCTCAGGACGAGGAGGCCGTTGAACTTGGACAGCGGGTCGCCAGTCGTATCGGCGTCAGCGATGAATTCTCGCAACGTGACTTCTGCTGCGCGCAGGTCGCCCAGCATGGCTGTCGACCCGCCCAGTCCCCAGGCCCGACACATGCCAGAGGCAAAGCGGTCGCCGATCGCGTCGGCCAGGATGCGGCCCTCGGTGGCTGCCGTACGTGCGCCGACGGCGTCGCCCGTCATCGCGGCCCCATATGCCTGAAAGCCCAAGAGCTGGCTCAGTCGCCATTTGTCTCCCAGCTGTCTGGCCAGCTCGATGGCCTCGGTGAAGAACGTCGCGACCTGTTCGGCGTCGAGGGCCGCGGTGGCGAAGCACGCTGTCAGGGTGCGGACCAACAGCGCCGGGTCGTCGACCCTGCGCGCGATCGCCAGCGCCTCGGCAGCTTGCTCGCGCCGCTCCGGCACGCCCAACCAGCCGTCGAACAGCGCACCGTCGGCGAGCGCCCGCGCCAGCACCGCGGGCCCGACGTCGCCGCCGCTCGATTTCAGTTCGGTCAGCGCATCGTCGATCCAACCCAGCCCTTCGCGCAGTCGGCCGCGGGTGAGCCAGAGCGGCTGCAGCGTCGACGCGATCTGCAGGGCTCTCGCGATGTCACCGCTTTCACGACTCCAGGCGAACGCCGCACGGAGGTTGTCGATTTCGGCTTCGGCTTCGTCGACCAGCTGTTGGTGCCCGGTGGCGGCCGGGGCGTCGAGCCGGGCCGCCAGTCCGGTGTAGTAATCGCAGTGGCGGACCCGGACGTCGTCGGCTTCACCCGACTCGCCCAGTTTCTCCAGGGCGTACTGGCGCACCGTTTCCAGCAGTCGGTACCGCGTGCGGCCGCCGCCACCGTCGGCCACCACCAGTGACTTGTCCACCAACAGCGCGAGCTGATCGAAGACCTGGTAGCGCTCGGCCTCGGTGACGGCGGCGACGGCACGCGCGGCCGCGAGGTCGAAGCCGCCGAGGAAAGGGGCGAGCCGGCGGAACAGGATTCGCTCGGACTCGGTCAGCAGTGCATGCGACCAGTCCACCGATGCGCGCAGGGTCTGCTGGCGCCGGACCGCGGTGCGGCGTCCACCCGTCAACAGGCGGAAACGGTCGTGCAGGCTGCTCACGATCTCGTCGAGGGACAATGCCCGCACCCGGGCCGCGGCCAATTCGATGGCCAGCGGCATGCCGTCGAGCCGAGCGCAGATTTCGCTGACGGTGTGAATACCGTTGTCGTTCAAGGTGAAATCGGCACGTGCGCGGTGGGCGCGGTCAATGAACAACGCGATGGCGTCGTCGTCCAGCGACATCGACGGCACTCGCCAGGTGACTTCACCCGCGACACCGATCGGCTCGCGGCTGGTTGCCAAGAGCGTCAGACCGGGGCAGTTGCTCAGCAGCGTGGTGATCAGCGCGGCAGTGGAATCCACAAGGTGCTCACAGTTGTCCAGCAGCACCAACATGTGGCGATGCCCGATCGATCGGACGAGCGTGTCGACGGTGGAGCGGCCGGGCTGGTCCACCAGTGCCAGCGCCGTCGCCACGGCGCCCGGCACCAGATCGCCGTCGGCGATCGACGCCAGATCGACGTACCAGACTCCGTCGGCGAAATCGGCCGCCAGTTGGCCCGCGACTTGAATGGCTAGTCGGGTCTTACCAGCGCCGCCGGTAGCGGTCAGCGTGACCAACCGGTTGCCGACGACATTGATCCGTACGTCCTCGATCTCGGCGCCACGCCCGATGAAACTGGTCAGTTGTACCGGGAGTCGTTCGGCCGCAGGGGGATTCCCGGTGCGCAACGGTGGAAATTCATTGCGGATCTCCGGGTGACACAGTTGTGCCACCCGTTCGGGACGCGTCACCCCGCGCAGTTCGTACTTACCGAGATCGGCCAGCCAGGCACCGTCGGGGAGTGCTTCGGCCACCAGGTCCTCGGTGGTGCCGGAGAGCACGGTCTGGCCGCCGTGGGCGAGATCGCGGATTCGCGCGGCCCGGTTGATCGCCGGTCCGATGTAGTTGGCGGCGTCGCGCAGCTGCACTTCCCCGGCGTGTAGCCCGATGCGCAAGCGGATCGGGGCAAGCGCCGTCTTCTGGAGGGCGAGAGCGCACGCCACTGCTTCGGTCGCGCGGGCGAACGCGACCACGAAGCTGTCGCCTTCACCCTGCTCGACAGGTCGTACCCCGCCGTGAGCGGCAAGCAGTTCGGCAAGCGTGTGGTCGAGGAGCTGAACCGCTGCGGTCATCTGTTCCGGCTGGGCCTCCCACAACCGGGTCGAGTCCTCGACATCGGCGAGGAGCAGCGTGACCGTGCCGGTTGGTAGATCGCTCACGCCCAACTCGCTCCCGCTGACCGGCGGCATGCCCGCGCGTAGATCCGATTCGGTC
Source organism: Mycobacterium sp. SMC-18 (assembly GCF_045310895.1). Taxonomy (NCBI): domain Bacteria; kingdom Bacillati; phylum Actinomycetota; class Actinomycetes; order Mycobacteriales; family Mycobacteriaceae; genus Mycobacterium; species Mycobacterium sp. SMC-18. The sequence continues at coordinate 49,806 of NZ_JBJIAL010000019.1, read as the reverse complement.
ATGCTAGCCAGCATCCGGGTCCCGGAAACGGGAAACATCAGGGAAAGCACGTAGCAGATACGTGGATCCCCTGATGTTCACTGACGTGCTCAAACCACATAGTCGAGGAGATAGAACACCGACCCGGGAGCGCCGCCATGACCGCTGTTGCCGAACGAAGCAGCTGCCCCAATGTCTTCGAGGCCGGCTTGCCGACCATCGACTACGGGCAGGCTCACCATCCCGACGATGTGCACGCCATTCTGCGCGCGGCTCGCGAGCAGGCTCCGATCGCGATCGGGCCCTACGGGCCGGAACTGCTGACCTACGACCTCGTGCATGCGGTGCTGCGCGATGCACGCTTCGTAATGCCGCCGGGAATGTTCCTTGTGGCACAAGGCATCACGTCGGGTCCGGTATGGGATCACGTGGTCTCCAACATCATCAGCCTCGACGGCGAGCCGCATCTGCGGCTGCGTCGCTTGGTATGTAAGGCATTCACGCCACGAGCGACGGCGCGTATGCACGCCACCATCACCGACATCATCACCGGGTTGGTCGAGCGCCAGCTGACCCGCGGGCACTGCGATGTCGTCACCGACATCGCACGGCAATACCCGATCCCGGTGATCTGCGCGATGCTCGGTGCACCACCGGAGGACTGGGAGTTGTTCTCGGACTGGACCGACGACATCCTGAAGGCCTACAGCTGGGGTGCCGCTGACAATCTTCCGGTGATCCAGCGTGCCTGGGAGGCGATGGATGCCTACATCGACGACATGGTGGCCCAGCGCCGGCGGTGTCTGACCGACGACCTCATCTCCGAACTTATCCGCGCCGAGGACGACGGAGACCGCCTGAACGCCGGCGAGCTGCGAATGCTCGTCGCTGCGATGCTCACCGGCGGTACCGATACGACGCGTCATCAACTGAGCGCATCGGTCCACACGCTGTGCGATCACCCGGACCAGTGGACGTTGCTCGGCAGCCATCCGGAGTTGGCCGACGGCGCGGTTGAGGAACTCATCCGGCACTCACCGATGACGTTCGTGACCTTGCGCGCCGCGGTCGAGGACGTCGTACTCGCGGGCGTGGAAATCCCGGCCGGCACATTGATCGTGATCAACACCGGCGCGGCCAATCGCGATCCCGCCGTATTCGACGATCCGGACCGTCTCGATATCCGCCGGCAGGGCGCGCCACCGATTCAGACGTTCGGGGGAGGGGTGCACTACTGCCTGGGTGCGCATCTGGCGCGACTGGAATTGACCGAGGCGCTGAGAGTCATGACACAGCGGTGGCCACATGCCCGCCGCACTGGTCCTGCTCCGTGGAATCCGGTGAATGAACTGGGCGGGCCGACGACGCTGCCGATCGAGTTCGGACCGGAGTCGGGGGTGGGTCATGCCGAGTGACCCGTTTCAGATGGTGATGGTTCAGGGCTACCGGGTGAAGCTCGCCGTGTGACAAGCCACCCTGGCCTCTGACCCAACACGCTTCCGGAACGCGGTATCACCGGCGATATCGCGTTCCCGAAGTGTGCAGAGACACCGACTGGTGCTCATGTGGTTCCTGTGACTGCCGCCGGCGTCCCGGTGAGTCGGACGTCCTGCGCGAAACCATTGACAGTGCCGGCCGACCACCGTAAATTCCGATTATGGTTCTTAACTTGACCAGTTCTACCAACTTTACGGGGAAATGATGACCGTCACTCCCGACGCCGCCGAGGCGTCCAAGGTGGACCAGCGGGCCGCCAAATACGAATTGAGCCATCTGCGATCGCTGGAGGCCGAGGCCATCCACATCATCCGCGAGGTCGCCGCGGAGTTCGAGCGGCCGGTGCTGCTGTTCTCCGGTGGCAAGGACTCGATCGTGATGCTGCACCTGGCCATCAAGGCGTTCGCGCCGGGCCGCCTGCCGTTCCCCGTCATGCACGTCGACACGGGCCACAACTTCGAAGAGGTCATCGCCACCCGCGACGCCCTGGTCGAGAAGTACAACCTGCGCCTGGTCGTGGCCAGCGTGCAGGACGACATCGACGCCGGACGCGTCGTCGACAACGGTCCCTCGCGTAACCCGCTGCAGACTGTGTCGCTGCTGCGCGGCATCCGCGAGAACAAGTTCGACGCCGCCTTCGGTGGCGCCCGGCGCGACGAGGAGAAGGCCCGCGCCAAGGAGCGTGTCTTCAGCTTCCGCGACGAGTTCGGCCAGTGGGACCCCAAGAACCAGCGCCCCGAGCTGTGGAACCTGTACAACGGCCGGCACCGCAAGGGCGAGCACATCCGCGTCTTCCCGCTGTCGAACTGGACCGAGTACGACATCTGGGCCTACATCGGCGCCGAGGAGATCGCGCTGCCGAGCATCTACTACGCGCACGAGCGCCAGGTCTTCGAGCGCGACGGCATGCTGCTGGCCGTGCACGAATACCTGAAGCCGAACGACGACGAGCCGGTCATCACCAAGACCGTCCGGTTCCGCACCGTCGGTGACGTCACCTGCACCGGTTGCGTCGAGTCGGAGGCTTCGACCGTCGAGGAAGTCATCGCCGAGACCGCGGTGTCCCGACTGACCGAGCGCGGCGCGACCCGCGCAGACGACCGGATTTCTGAGGCCGGCATGGAAGACCGTAAGCGGGAAGGCTACTTCTGATATGGCAACGTTGCTTCGTATCGCCACTGCTGGCTCCGTCGATGACGGCAAGTCCACGCTGATCGGCCGGCTGCTCTATGACAGTAAGGCCGTCATGGAGGACCAGCTGGCCGCCGTCGAGCGCACCTCCAAGGAACGCGGCCACGGCTACACCGACCTCGCACTGGTCACCGACGGCCTGCGCGCCGAGCGGGAACAGGGCATCACCATCGATGTCGCCTACCGCTACTTCGCCACGGCCAAGCGGAAATTCATCATCGCCGACACCCCGGGTCACATCCAGTACACCCGCAACATGGTCACCGGCACCTCGACGGCGCAGCTGGCCATCGTGCTGGTCGACGCCCGCCACGGGCTGCTGGAGCAGTCGCGCCGGCACGCCTTCCTGGCCTCGCTGCTCGGCATCCAGCACATCGTGCTGGCGGTCAACAAGATGGACCTGATCGATTGGGACCGTGAGCGTTTCGAGAAGATCCGCGACGACTTCCACGAGTTCGTGGCCCGCCTGGACATCCAGGACGTCACCACCATCCCGCTGTCGGCGCTGGCCGGCGACAACGTGGTGACCAAGTCGGACAAGACGCCGTGGTACGAGGGTCCGTCGCTGCTGAGCCACCTCGAAGAGGTGTACATCGCCGGTGACCGCAACCTCATGGACGTCCGCTTCCCGGTGCAGTACGTCATCCGCCCGCAGACCCACGAGCACGCCGACCACCGCAGCTACGCGGGCACCATCGCCAGTGGCGTCATGCGCCCCGGCGACGAGATCGTCGTTCTCCCAACGGGAAAGACCAGCACCATCACCGCGATCGACGGCCCCACCGGGCCGCTCGAGGAGGCCTTCGCGCCCATGGCGGTATCGGTGAGTCTGGCCGACGACATCGACATCTCGCGCGGCGACATGATCGCTCGTGTGCACAACCAGCCGCACACCACGCAGGAATTCGACGCCACCGTGTGCTGGATGTCCGACGACGCGAGCCTCGAGCCGGGCCGGGACTACATCATCAAGCACACCACCCGCACCACGCGGGCCCGGGTTTCGGACCTGGACTACCGGCTGGACGTCAACACCCTGCACCGCGACAAGAGCGCAACGGCGTTGAAGCTCAACGAACTCGGCCGCGTCACGCTGCGCACGCAGCAGCCGCTGCTGCTCGACGAGTACTCGCGCAACGCCGTGACGGGCTCGTTCATCCTGATCGACCCGGACACCAACGGCACCGTCGCCGCGGGCATGGTGCGTGACACCACGCCGGCGGCCAACCGGTCGGCCAGCCCGAACGCGGTGCGGCACGCCAACCTCGTCACGGCCGAGGACCGGTTGTCGAAGGGCAGCACGGTGTGGTTCACCGGCTTGTCCGGCTCGGGTAAGTCGTCGGTCGCCATGCTGGTGGAGCGCAAGCTGCTCGAATTGGGACGTCCCGCATACGTTCTCGACGGCGACAACCTGCGCCACGGGCTGAACTCGGACCTGGGCTTCTCCATGGCCGACCGCTCGGAGAACCTGCGCCGCCTGGCCCACATCGCCACGCTGCTGGCCGACTCCGGCCAGATCGTGCTGGTGCCGGCGATCAGCCCGCTGGAAGAGCACCGTGAGTTGGCGCGAAAGGTCCACACGGACCAGGGATTCGAGTTCTTCGAGGTGTTCATGGACACCCCGCTGGCCGACTGCGAGGCCCGCGATCCCAAGGGGCTCTACGCCAAGGCGCGTGCCGGTGAGATCACGCACTTCACCGGTATCGACAGCCCGTACCAGCGGCCGAAGAACCCGGACCTGGCGCTGGTGCCGGGTGATCTGGATGCTCAGGCGCAGCGCGTCGTCGACATGCTGGTGGCGCCGCGATGACCGATCACGAGGTTGCCGAGCGGCTGGCCACCCGCGCGGGTGACCTGCTGCTGGACGTGCGGGCCGAGTTCGCCACGGCCGACGCTTCCGAGCGGAAAGCGGCGGGGGACAAGCGCTCTCACGAGTTCCTGATGACGGAGCTCGCACGCTTGCGTCCCAATGACGCGGTGCTCTCGGAGGAGGCGACGGAGGAGGAACGGGCCAACAGCGCCCGCCTGACCTCCGACCGGGTGTGGATCATCGACCCGCTCGATGGCACCCGCGAGTTCTCCGAGCTGGACCGTGACGACTGGGCCGTGCACGTGGCGCTGTGGGAATCCGGCGAGCTGGTCGCCGGCGCCGTGGCGCTGCCCGCGCAGAACACCACGCTGCACACGCCCGAGGTGGCCGCGCCCTTCGCGGTCGACGGTCCGCCGCGCATCGTGGTGTCCCGCACCCGCCCGCCGGCCATCGCGCTCGCGGTGCGTGACGCCCTTGACGGAGTCCTGGTCGAAATGGGCTCGGCCGGAGCCAAAGTCGCGGCCGTGATCCAGGGCCGGGCCGACGTCTACGTCCACGCCGGTGGTCAGTTCGAGTGGGACTCCGCCGCGCCGGTCGCGGTGGCCCGCGCTGCCGGCCTGCACACCTCGCGGATCGACGGTTCGCCGCTGGTCTACAACCGCGAGGACCCGAAGCTGCCCGACCTGGTGGTGTGCCGGCCGGAACTGGCCGAGCGGGTGCTGGCGATCACCGCGACGCAGTAGCTCTCGCGACATCGACGAAAATGGCTGTGGGGACGCATGTTCCCACAGCCATTTCGCGCATCTCGGACGACTGCGTCCAGCCATGCAGACTCCGTAGCGGGAAAAATCCCTCAGTGCAGCCGAAGTGGTGATGTGCCGATGGTTATTGAAGCCAGGGACTGTTGACGGCCCGAAAACGTCCCTGGCTTCAACAATGACAGTCGAGAGTGCCTCGTGATTGAAGCTACGGATTTCTCTTGGGGCCTATCGAGCTACGCCGACGCGGTAACCGGCAGCGGCGCATTGGCTTTCGCTGGTGCAACGGTGCGAACCGCGACGAGGCAGGCGATCGCGATCGCAAAGCACGCCGCCGTGTACCACAGGCTGCCGATCGGATCCCCGTGCGCGGTAACGCCGTTGACCGCGCCGAAGTAGGCGGGCAGGGCACTGAGCCAGAGCGCCGCCATGACGACCAGGTAGGCGACGGCGTAGCCGATCAGCCATGGCGGGCTCACGTAGCGCGGTTCGGTCGGGCTGGCGACGGTGCCGCGCAGCCGGCGCCATTGCGTCACCAGCGCCCAGACCGCCACGGCGCACACCGCCACGAGTTCCGCCGCGTAGGCAATACCGCCCGCGGTGCTGCTGCCGGTGACGCCGCCGATCACGGTCGCGGGCAGCGGCAGGATCGCGGTACCCAGTGAAGCCAACACCCCGGCAACCACAGTGCGCCAGACGATTTCGAAACCGGTGAAGCGGCGGCCCCGATCAGCGTGCCGGCCCACGAAGAACTGCACACAGAGCGCCAGCGACATCGGCCACAGCGCGGCGAAGACGACGACGCTGGGCAGCGGTACGGAGTCGAACATCGGCTGGTTCATCGGGTTGTGCACCGACCATTCCCACCACCGCAGCTGCGGGCCCAGATGGTCGAAGATCTCGTAGAACGCGTGGTGGACGAACCCGACGCAGACGGCGCCGACCAGGGTGCCGTACCGCCGGAAAACCCCTAGGCTGCGCACGATTTCGAAGGCGACGGTCGCCATCATCGGGTAGATCGCGACGATGTACAGCGGCAGCCGGCCCCACAGGAAGTCCAACGTGAACACGTTGTGCGCGAACATGGTGTCGACGCGGTCGGCGATGCCGAAGGCTGCGGGGAAGTACAGCGGCGGCTCGATGATCAGCAGGTAGGCGACGGCGCCGAACCACAGGGCGATGTTGGTGGCGTCACCGTGGCGGCGCAGCCGGATGATCGCGTAGACCAGGGTCAGCACCGCGCCGGTGATCACCGTCAACTCCAGGACCGGCAGGGTCCAGTTCTCCAGCTGCAGGGGATTGCGGACCTCGAGCAGGCCGCCGGCCGTGTCGCAGGAAAAGCCAAGGCGCCCGGCGAGATCGGCGAACGTCGGGGAACACAGGTCAGACATGGGCGCTCTGCTTTCCGGCGGTGTACCAGTGGGTGACGTCGTAGCCGGCGTCGTAGCGATCGAACCATTCGGCCGCGAGTGCGGGCAGCTTCTCGTGCTCCGGGTTGTGGCCCGGAATCTGGCTGCGGACGATGCCTGACAGCGCCACCAATTGCTCGCGGACCGGCAGGTCGTGGAACGCGCTCGTGAACGGCCCGAAGTCCGGGATGCGGCCCAGCTTCTTCAGGATCGTGTTCTTGCGGCGCTCGAGCGCGAACGCCGACAGCGCGTCGACCTTGCGGACTTCCAGCGGCAGATGCTTGTTGAACCCGTTGCACGCCATCCGCACGCAATCCATCACGTGCTTGAAGATCGACGGCGCCACCCGCATGCGGTACCACGGATCGTCGACCAGGCCGTTGTAGATGATGAGCGCCGAGCTCCGGTGCTCGACCTCTTCGACGAAGTGCCACAAGAACAGTGACGCGACGCGGTCGTCGCCTGGCGCGAACAACGTGTCGTCGTGGTCGAGCATCAATTTGAAGACCGGCGTGAACGTCGCCTCCAGGTCGGCGGTGTAGGCCAGCCGATATTTGAGGGGCTTGTTGGCGACGAGGTCGTCGAACGCGGCGATCACCTCGTCGAGGGTCTCCTTGAGCTCCGGGTGGGCCTTGATGAGGCCGCGCGCATGGGCCCGGTGGGCCATCGAATGCTGCCCCTCCTGGCGGACGAAGGCGTCGGCCTCTTCGGCGATCACCGGGTCGGTCAGCAGTGGCTTGGCCTCGGCCATGGTGCTGACGATCATCTTCTCGAACGCAATCGCCAAGAAGGACACGGCATTTGCCATTGCGGAGAACGCGGGGTTGGTCTCGTTCCAGAGGAAGGGCACGGGGTGGTCCGCGAAAGCGAACCGCATCTTGCGGACCTGGAGATCGGTCACTGGGCACCTCGATCAGTAATCATACAAACTATGTCGCCTGTGTATGGTTACAGTGTTGGCGAACATCCGTCAATGCCCGGCGCGGTGCCGGCCGTGTACCGTCCGGCGGATGGCACGCAAACGTCGCGGTTGGGGAGGGGAGCCGCCCGCCGATGACGACGAGGCGACCCGCCGCATCGTCGCCGCGGCAGTCGAGCTGCTCGCGACCACGGGCACCGCGATCACGATCGCCGACGTCGCCGAATCGCTCGGCGTCATCCGCCAGACGGTGTACCGGTACTTCCCGACGGCCGACGAGTTGATGCGCGCCGCCGCCATCGCCTCGGTCGCAGGCTTTTTGGATCAGCTCAGCGAGCACGTGCGGGGGATTCACGATCCCGCCGACGCGATGACCGAAGGCGTGCTCTACACACTCGACGCCGTGGCCCGGACACCGCACCTCGGCATCCTGATGTCGGCGCCGTACGTCAGCGCGCACAGCAGTGACATGGCGTCTGCCGAGGCGCAGGACTTCGGCATGCAGATGATCACCCGGTTCGACGTCGACTGGGCGAGCTACGGATACGACGACGCGGCGCTGCGCGAGCTGGTCGAATTCACGCTGCGCATCATGCTGTCCTACTTCCTCGCGCCGGCAGGGGACGGGCGCACTCCCGACGAGTTGCGGGCGTTCATCCGGCGGTGGCTGGGCGCGGCGATCCTGGGGCAGGAATCGGCCCGCTGATCGATCGGTGGCGATAACAGCCGGTCAGGGCTAGTTTGTGTTCGTATGCGTACTCATCTGTCCACTCGTCGTCTGATGGCCGCGGCCGGCGGCGCCGCCCTCCTTGCCATGGGCGTGCTCACCGCGGGCTGTAGCAACAACGGCGGGCAGTCGCCGTCGACCACCACCACAACGACGACGACCTCGTCGCCGTCTCCATCGGCGACGCCGACGGAGAAGAGCATCAGCCCCACCGGAGGCAACCTGTTCAGTCCGGCTGTCACCGCGCCGGGCGCACCGAGCGTCGCACCCGGTCTGCATCCGGGTCTCAACGGCAACAACTAGCCTCGGGCGGGGGACGTCGAAAGCGATTCCCGCCGAAGCTAATTCGTCGGCAGGGTGGGCGGCCCGGCCGGCGCCGGATCGTTGCCGACGTTCGGGCACGCGACTTTGAGCTGGTGCACGAGCGTCGTCATCGGGTGGTATCCATCCATGAAGGTCTGGTCGGGACGCCAGTCCGGTGGGGCACTCGGCCTGCCCCGACTGACCATGTCGAGTTTGTCTGCCAGTGCGGTTACCTTGTCACGCAAGGTCATATCGGTGATCGAGGCCGCGTCACTGCGCACTGCGGCCGCCGCGGTGGCAGAGTCACGGGCAATGGCGGCGGCATCGGCGGAGCGGGTCAGTCCGAACTGAATGGCGGGCAAAGCCTCTGACCAATGCCGCACTGCTTGGTCGACCTGCCGGCAGTCGGCGCTGGCCTCTTGCTGCGGCGGTGCACTCGAACTGTCCGCTTTGTTGATGGCGATGAGAACCAAGATCGGCACGGTGACAGCCAGCAGCGCCAGCAGGATCTTCGGCCTCGACCAGTCCGGTAGCCCCACCAATTCAGCCTAACTGCCACCGCACGCCACTAGGCTCACAACATGACTCGCCCCACCCTGCGTGAATTGTCCAGCCTGCCTGTCGAACCGGTCGGCCTCGCGGACTCGACCCTGGTTCTGATCGACTGCCAGAACACCTACACGCAAGGGGTGATGGAGCTCGAGGGTGTGCAGGACGCTCTCGATGAGACTGCCGCACTGCTCGACCGTGCCCGCACGGCCGGCATCCCCGTCATCCACATCCAGCACGACGATGGGCCGGGCTCGCTGTACGACATCGGGGGCGAGTCCGGTGCGATCGTCGACCGGGTGGCGCCGCGCGGCGACGAGCCGGTGATCGTCAAGCAGTTCCCGAACTCGTTCGTGCAGACCGATCTCGATGAGCGGCTCAAGGCGTTGGGCGCGTCGAACCTGGTGCTCGCCGGCTTCATGACGCACATGTGCGTGAATTCCACCGCCCGTGGCGCGTTCAGCCTCGGGTACGCGCCGACGGTCGTGGCCGCCGCGACGGCGACGCGCACCCTGGCCGGGCCCGACGGTCAGGCGGTGCCGGCCGCGGCGCTGCAGGCGGCGAGCCTCGCCGGCCTGGCCGATCTGGTGGCGGTGGTCGCGCCCAACGTCGCAGCTATTCCGGACTAATCCGGCCCGGAATGGCATGATTGGCTGATGCGGATGTCAGCCAAGGCGGAGTACGCCGTCCGCGCCATGGTCGAACTGGCCGCCGCCGACGCCGGTGCGCTGGTCAAGACCGAGGACCTGGCCAAGGCGCAGGGCATCCCCGCGCAGTTCCTGGTCGACATCCTGACCAACCTGCGCACCGACCGTCTGGTGCGCAGCCACCGCGGCCGCGACGGCGGCTACGAGCTGGCCCGGCCGGCCGCGGACATCAGCATCGCCGACGTCCTGCGTTGCATCGACGGCCCGCTGGCGAGCGTCCGCGACATCGGACTCGGCGATCTGCCGTACTCCGGGCCGACGGCCGCCCTCACCGATGTGTGGCGCGCCCTGCGCGCCAGCATGCGCTCGGTGCTGGAACAGACCAGCCTCGCCGACGTGGCCACGGGCAAGCTTCCAGACCACGTCAGCACGCTGGCAGGTGACTACCGCACCCAGGAAGCCCGCCGCGGCCACAGCTAGCCCCCATTTACAACTAGCCCTCATTGCCGCTACAGCTAGTCCTCATTGCCGCGAGCGGCCGTGTTTGTACGCCGACACACCGTGATTCGCGTGCAGTTACGTCGCGCTCGCGGCGGATGAGCGGCCGCTACCTGCCCGCCGCCGCGATGCCCGCGATCAGCATCCGCAGCCCGCCGTCGAAGTCGTCCTCGACCGACACGGTCGCGGCCACCTCGGACAGTGCGGCGATGTGCGGGTACCGGACTCCGGCTGCCGACCCGATCCGGGCCGCAGTCTCGGCGGCGTCGCCCGAGAACGGCCCGGCCAGCTGGGCCTGAGCCGAGCCGGTCACCAATCCCAGCACCGCGTGAAACGCGGACAGCCTGGCAGCGTCGGACAGGCCGGCCCGCTCGAGCGCGCCGACGAGCGCGTCGGCGGCAGCGAACCCCGTGGCCGACGCCATTCGCCGGGTCAGGACGAGGGGGATGGCGGCCGGGTGGGCCCGCACGCCGCGCCACACCGCGGACGCCGTTGCATGGACATCAGCGGCCCAGTCGTCGGTGGGTTCGGGCACCTCGATCCCGGCGGACACCGCGGCGACGACGAGTTCTTCCAGGCCCTCTTTGTCGGCGACGTAGTTGTACATCGTCATCGGCCCCGTGCCGAGTGCCGCGGCCAGGGACCGCATGCTGAGCGCCGCCAAACCGGATTCGTCGACGATTCGCAGTGCAGCGGAAGCGATTTCGTCCGTGGTGAACCGTGCGCGCATGAGCACCCCCTTGACGAGTACGTCGTACGTGTTGAAGTGTAGACGATACGTACAGCGTACTTATGTGAGGAGTTCAGATGACATCAGCGATCCCGGTCGAGCAGTTGCACTTCGTCAGCGGTGGAGACCGTTGCGCCGCGTGGCTCACGTTGCCGTCGACCCCTGGTCCGCATCCCGCCGTCGTCCTGGTGCACGGTCTCGGCGCCACCCGCGACATGATGCTGTCGCAGTACGAACAGCATTTCGCCGCCGCGGGCATTGCCACCTTGTCCTTCGACTACCGGTTCAACGGGGCCTCCGAAGGCGAACCGCGGCAACATATTTCGATTCCTGAACAATGCCGGGACGTCGACGCCGCAATCGATTACCTACAGCGGCACCCGCAAGTCGACGCCGACCGCATCGGCTTGTGGGGCACGAGCCTCGGCGGCATGAACGTGGTGCGGGTGGCCGGCAGCCGCACCGACATCGCCGCCGCGGTGGTGCAATGTCCCATCACTCACGGGCCGGCATCGGCCCGCAGCGTCGGCATCCGGGGTGCGCTGCGGCTGACACCGGCGATCGTCCACGACGCGGTGCGTGCGCTTCTCCGGCGCGGACGTCGCTACGTGCCCATCGTGGGACAGCCCGGGACCGACGCGCTCGTGACGGTGCCCGGAGCCGAGAACGGGTGGCGGTCGACGGTGCCGGCCGGCACCGCGTTCGACAATCGGATCACCGCGGTCGACGCCGCGCTGCTGATCACGAGATCGGCGCTGCGCCATGCCGCGACGGTCCAGGCGCCCCTCCTGGTGTGCGTCTGCGATGACGAGACGCTGATGGATCCGCGGTACGCCCAAGCGGTGGCCGAGCGAGCGCCGCGCGGGATCGCGCGGCACTACGCATCCGACCATTTCGCGATCTACCACCCGCCGCTGGTGCGGCGAGTACTCGACGATCAGCTCGCCTTCCTGACGGAGCACCTCTGATGTCCGCGCGTGATGCGTTGCGCGCCAACGACGAACGATTCGCCGACGTCGTTGCCGGCCTGACGCCGCAAGAATGGGCCGCACCGAGCCTGTGTGTGGAGTGGAGCAACCGCGACGTGCTGGGACATCTGGTGGTCGGATGCAGTCATCCCGTCGGCGCGTTCGTGGGGGAGATGATCCGGCACCGCGACTTCGACCGCGCCAACACCGCCACTGCCACCGAACGCGCACGGGGCCGCAGCGCCGAACGCCTGCTGGACGATTTCCGAGCCGTCAGCGCCCGTCCCGCCGGCGTCGGCCGATACTTTCCGGCCCGGCTACTGCTGGGCGACCACATCACCCACGAGCTGGACATCCTGTTCGCCGTCGGCCGGGAACCGGACATCCCGGCCCACCTGCTCAACGCGGTCCTGGACACCCAAGTCGCCTTCCCCAACCCGTTCGTCCCCGCATACCGCAACAGCCGGGGTCTTCAGCTCAGCGCCGTCGACACCGGCTGGCGTCACGGCACGACCGGGCCGGCGGTGGAGGGCACGGCCGCCGAGCTGATCTCGGTGCTCGGCAACCGGCCGAAGGTGTTGCCCCGGTTGCGTGGCCCGGGCGCCGTGACACTGGCGGACCGGGTGCTCAGCCGCCTGAGCCGTACGGCCGGGTGATGATCTCCAGGTAATGCCCGCTGGGATCCTGGAAGTAGACGCCCCGGCCACCGTCGTTGCGATTGATCTCGCCGGGATGCTGGCCGCGCGGATCGGCCCAATGTTGCAGTCCGCGTTCGCGAATCCGGCCGTAGATCGCGGTGAACTCATCCTCGGACACCAGGAACGCGTAATGCTGCGGGACGACGTTTGTCCCCTCTGGGACCTGGGCGAAATCCAAGCTGACGCCGTGGTTCAGTTCGACGGCGAGGAATGGCCCGCCTTCTTGGGCGGGAGGCAAACCGAAGAGCTCGGTGAAGAAGGTGGCCGCGGCCGAGCGGTCGGTCGAGTGGACGATGGTGTGGTTGAAGGTGATGGCCATATTCCTCCGTTCTACCCGTTCACGAGCGTCGCGTCACTGCCGCGGTGTGCGGCCCCTGCCTGTCATGATCTAAGTATGGCGTTCGACCTGCGTGAGCTGGCAGTTCCGGTGATTGTCGCGCCGATGGCCGGTGGGCCATCGACGCCCGAGCTGGCCGCTGCGGGGTCGGCGGCCGGTGGCCTGGGATTCGTGGCAGCCGGCTACCTGACGGCGCAGACGCTGGCCGACCGCATCACCGCCGCACGCGCGCTGACCACCGGCCCGCTGGGCGTGAATCTCTTTGCCTCGCAGCCCAGTACCGCACAGCCCCGCGAGATCGAGCGGTACGCGACCGAACTCGCTGCCGAAGCCACCCGCTACGGGGCGGCGCTCGGCGATGCGACATTCAACGATGACGACTGGGCGGCCAAGCTCGACGTCGTCGCCGACCTGCGGCCCGACGTCGTGTCCTTCACCTTCGGCGGGCCCACCGCCGACGAGTGCGCGCGGTTGCGGCAGGCCGGTATCACCACCGTCGCAACGGTCACCACCGCGGACGAAGCCGCGCAGGCCGCAACCACTGGGGTGGACGCCCTCGCCGTGCAGGGCCCCGGCGCCGGCGGCCACCGCGGCACCTACGATCCGCTGGCCGCGCCCGCCACGCAGCCACTCACCGAACTGCTGGCCGACGTACTCGCCACCACCGAACTGCCCGTCGTCGCCGCGGGCGGCCTGATGACCGGCGACGACGTCGCCGCCGTGATCGCCGCCGGTGCCGTGGCCGCACAACTCGGCACGGCATTTCTGCTCGCCGAGGAGTCTGGCTCCAGCCCGGTGCACCGCGCCGCACTCGTCGATCCACGGTTCACCGAAACCGTTGTCACCAAAGCCTTCTCGGGACGGTACGCCCGCGGGCTGCGCAACCGGTTCATCGACGAACACGACGAGCAGGCGCCGCTGGGCTATCCCGAGGTGCATTACCTCACCAGCCCGCTGCGCAAGGCGGCGGTGGCAGCCGGCGACCCGGACGGGACAAACGTCTGGGCGGGCACCGGATTCCGGAAAATCCGGTCGGGTTCGGTCGCCGACATCATGGCCGGGCTCGCGTGAGCATCGGGAAAGGAGCAGGCATGCGAACCGTTGTCGCGATCCCGTTGGCGGTGGCCTGCGCCTGGCCGATCACGGTCGCTCATGCCGACCCCGTCCAGGTACCGCGCTGTGCCACTGCGCAACTGACACCGAGCCTCGGCCCGCCCGACGGTGCCGCCGGGACGACGTTCTATCCGGTGATCCTGAAGAACTCCGGGGACGCCCCGTGCAGCATGTCGGGTTATCCGGCGGTGTCGTTCATTGCCGGCTCCGACAACCATGTGGTCGGCGTGGCCGCCAGTCAGGATGCGGAGACCGTCATCGGTGTCGTGGTGATCGAACCCGGCCAGTCCACCGCGGCGAACCTCGGCATCGTCAACGCGGGCAACTTCCCGGCCGACTGTAATGCCGTGCCGGTCAGCGGATTGCAGGTCAACCTGCCGGGTGACACCGAGCCCATCATCATCGGCCATGCTGATACCGCTTGCGCCAGTACGGCTTACCCGACCTTGCGGGTGGGGCCGTTCACCGGCGCGTAGTGACGGTGATGCTGCCATCATCGGTCCGTGCGGTGATCTGAGCGACGGCGCGGGCCGGATCCTCGGTCTGCGGCACGCGCACCTGCGCGTGGTCGCCCGCCTGTGCCCGCACCAGGTACGGCCCACCGGTCGGCACGGTGATGTCGATGTCGGAGTCCCGGTTGGTGACCTCCACGGTGCGCGGAGCGACCTCTTTGAAGTCCACCGCGATGTGGCCATCGGTCGAGTCGGCGATGAACGCGTCGGTGACGACGATCGGCTCACGCGTCTGCACATCGCCGCTCTGGGTGTGGATCTCGATCCGGCGGGCGTTGCCACCGAGGATCACCGCGCCGTCGGTGTTGTGGACGGTCAGCTGATCCAGATCGGTCAGACTCAGCATCACGCCGACCTGCTGCTTGGTGGTGACCGAAAGCCGGTGTGCGACATCGGGAGGCAGCGTCACCATGATCTCCCCGGGCGGCCCGAAGTCGAACAGCGGCGACGGTGTGCCGGTCACCGTGAGGCTCACAGCGCCACCGTTGCGGGTGACCTTCAGGGCCTGGTGATCGTCTTTTGCGGTATTGAGCAGCCGCATCCGGACCCGTGGCTCATGGGCATTGCGGTCGCTGGCGATCCTGATGGCAGTCGGCAGATCGCCGGTGTCGATCGTCAGGGAGCTGAAATCGGCCGGCAGGGTCTCGGTTTCGGCCGCGACGCGCACCGAGCTGATGCCCCAGGCCAATCCGCCGATCCCGGCGGCCGCCGACAGCGTCACGACGAGGGCGGTCACCACCAGCAGCGAGCGCATCGCCGACCGGCCGCCCGGGGTCAGCGCGGGCGGCGTGGCGGTGTCGGCCGGCGGTGCGGTATCCAGATTCGAAGTCATGGGAAAGTCCTTTTCTCTCTTCAGGATTCGAGATAGCGCAAGACGGCGAGGACCCGCCGGTTCTCGCTGTCGTCGGGCGTCAGGTCCAGCTTGGTGAAGATCGATGCGATGTGTTTCTCGGCGGAGCCGATCGAGATGTGCAGCAGCCCTGCGATGGCCGAGTTGGTCTTGCCTTCTGCCATCAGCTGCATGACTTCCTGCTCGCGCGGGGTGAGCACGGCCAGGGTGGAGCGGCGGTGGGTGCGCACCAGGATTTGGGACACCACCTCCGGGTCCAGGACGGTGCCACCCGTCCCCACCGTGGTGACGGCGTCCAGGAATGCCGGGACGTCGGCGACGCGGTCCTTGAGCAGGTAGCCGAAACCCCTGGTATCCGAGGCGATCAGGTCAGCCGCGTACCGTTCCTCGACATAGTGCGACAGCACCAGCACCGGTGACTCGGGATTCTGGCTGCGCAGCAGCGCGGCGGCGCGGATGCCTTCGTCGGTGAAGGTCGGCGGCATCCGGACATCGACGATGACGAGGTCGGGGTTGTGCTCGTTGACGGCCCGCAGCAGCTCGGTGGCATCGGGCACCCCAGCGAGCACGTCGTGGCCGGCGTCGATCAGGATGCGCTCGATACCCGCGCGCAGCAGGGCCGAATCCTCGGCGATCACAATGCGCATGGCAGTACCGCCGTCACGGTCGTCGTTCCGGTTTCGGGGCTCGAGACGGCGAAGGTGCCCCGCGCCGCGCGCACCCGCTCACCGAGTCCGCGCAGGCCCGTCGTGTCGTCGCCGGTCGTCTGGGCCCCGCCGATACCGTCGTCGAACACCGAGATGTGGAGCTGGTCGGTGGGCTCGTGGTAGCGCACCGTGACCACGGCGTGGGTGGCCTGGGCGTGCTTGGCGATGTTGGTCAACGACTCGGCGACGACGAAGTACGCGCACGACTCCACCTCGTCGGAAAAACGTTTCGGCAGTTGCAGTTCCAGCGTCACCGGCACGCCGGCGGTTTCGGTGCGCTGCACCACCGCCGACAGTGCGGCGTCCAGGCCGCGGTCGGCCAGGATCGTCGGCGCGATGCCGCGCACCACATTTCGCAGTTCGAGGAGCGCGGCCTTGGCGTCGTCGTGTGCCTCGGCGATCAGCTTGCGGGCCTCGGGCAGATCCGAGTCGAGCTTGGTCTGGGCGAGCCCGATCGTCATGGCCAACGACACCAGCCGGGGCTGCACACTGTCGTGCAGGTCGCGTTCGATGCGGTGCCGTTCGGTGGACGCCGACGACACGGCGCCGCGACGGGCCTGGTGCAGGGCACTGACCTCATGCTGCAGCGCCGCCGTGGGCGATGCCGGCAGTAGCCACCGGTCGACGGCGGCGTCCACCCGGGGACCGAACACCAGGATGCCTGCGGCGGCGGCCAGCGCGATGATGGCCAGCAGCCAGGACAGCGGCGGGGAGATGAAGCTCAGTCCGGCAGTGGGATCGCTGTTGTGGATCGCGGTCGCCGCGGCAGGACCGAGCAGCGCGAAAGCCAGCAGGGAGAAGGCCAGCCCGACCGCGAAGATGTCGAAGACCATGCGCAGGTAGCTGTGCGCCAACACCTTCCAGAACCGGCCGCTGCTCACGTCCAGCCACAGTTGGTGGGCCCAACCTTGAAAGCCGCTGTAGGGCGTCAGCTTTCGGTAGGGGACGGCGATGCCGAAGCCGAACACCGCCTCGCTGCGCAGCCGCTCGACCCGGTCGGTGGCGCGGACGGCGTAGACGAACACCACCCCGCCGAACACCGTCCCGATCACCGAGGGGATCGAGGTGACGGCGAGGATGAGCAGGGACAGCGGTATCCAGAACCAGATCATGCCGGCGAACGCGCCGACGATCATCGACGACGTCGGGACGACACCGAGGTCTGATGCGCGCGGCACTGGCGGCGTCGTCGTCGGATGTGTCGGCTCGGCCGACGCGGGGTCTGTAGCTGTTGCGACCATGCCTCCAACTTAGGCAGCGGCGGAGCCCGAGGACACGGCGTTTTCCCGCGACATCTCTGGGGGTAAACCCCCACTGGTTCGCCCTGTACCGGGCCTTGCCGGCCCGCTCATGGCCGGAGTCCGGCCGGCCGACCCGAACCCTCGCGCTGGACGCGCATGCCAGAATCGGCTGTGTGCAGATCGGGATGACGATGCCAGTGATGGAGCCCAACCTCGATGCGGCAACGCTGACGGCGTGGGCAAGAGTGATCGACGGCGGGCCCTTCTCGTCCCTGTGCTGGGGTGAGCGCATCGCGTTCGACAATCCCGATTCCCTGACACTGCTCGGCGCCCTGGCGGCCTGGACCGACCGCGTGCGGCTCGTCACCACGGTGATCGTCCCGCAACTGCATGATCCGGTGATGCTGGCGAAAGCGCTTGCCACGGGCGACATGCTCAGCGGTGGACGGCTGACGGTCGGCCTCGGCGTCGGGGGACGGCACGAGGACTACAACGCCGTCGGTGCCGACCCGAAGACCCAGACCATGCGCGGCATGGCCGAGCGGGTCGCGCTGATGAAGCGCGTCTGGGCGGGGGAGAAGCTCACCGAATCCGTGCTGCCCGTCGGCCCCGAGGCCGTCCAACCGGGTGGCCCCCGATTGCTGGTCGGCACCATCGGTCCGAAAACCATACGCAGCGCGGCCAATTGGGCGGACGGCGTGGCCGGTACCACGCTGGACCTCAACGTGGAGCGTGAGAGCGAACTGTTCGACGTCGCCCGGGAGGCGTGGGCCGAGGCGGGAAAACCCAAGCCGCACTTGGCCACGTCGTTCTGGTTCGCCCTCGGGGAGAAGGACGAAGCGCGCAACCAGGTGCACCGGCACCTGCGCCGGTACATGAACTGGATTCCCGAGGAGTACGTCGACGCGATGGCGCCCACCACGGGCTGGGCCGGCACGGAGGACGAATTGCTCGACGTGCTGCAGAAATTCGATGACATCGGCACCGACGAGGTGCATCTAATCCCCACCAGTTCGGACATCGACCAGCTGCGCCGGGTGGCCGACGTGGTCAAGGACTTCACCGGAGAGGCAGCGCTATGAGTCGTGCGACGGACGTGCTGGCCGGCTTGCCCGAGGTGCGGGTGTGGCAGGAAAACCTGTACCGGGACCTGCACGAGCACCCGGAACTGTCACATCAGGAACATCGCACCGCAAAGCTGGTGTCGGACAAGCTGAACGAGCTCGGCTATGAAGTGACAGACGGAATCGGCGGCACCGGCGTGGTGGGCATTCTGCGCAACGGTGACGGTGCGTCTGTCCTCATGCGCGCCGACATGGACGCGCTCCCCGTCGCCGAGGCCACCGGGCTGCCCTACGCCAGCACGGTGCGCGGCGCCGACGCCGCCGGCAAGGACGTGCCCGTCATGCACGCGTGCGGCCACGACACCCACGTCACCTGCCTGCTCGGTGCGGCCGCGCTGCTGGCCGACGGGCGAGATCACTGGCAGGGCACCGCGATTGCGTTGTTCCAGCC
Source organism: Mycobacterium sp. SMC-18 (assembly GCF_045310895.1). NCBI lineage: Bacteria > Bacillati > Actinomycetota > Actinomycetes > Mycobacteriales > Mycobacteriaceae > Mycobacterium > Mycobacterium sp. SMC-18. The sequence goes on along the minus strand of NZ_JBJIAL010000019.1, from coordinate 30,848 downwards.
GGCCGAAGAGGTCGGCGGCGGTGCCGCCGGCATGGTCGCCGACGGGCTGGCGGACGTCGTCGGCAATGTCGATGTGGCGCTGGGTCAGCACGTCGCTCCGGCTCCGGCCGGATACGTCGGCACCCGCAGCGGGCCGGTGATGGCCGCGGCCGACAGCATCCGCGTGACGGTCTACGGCCGCGGCGGCCACGGGTCCATGCCCAACGCCACCATCGATCCCGTTGTGCTGGCCGCGATGATCGTGATCCGGCTCCAGACCATCGTGTCGCGCGAGGTCGCGCCGACCGAGACCGTCGTACTCACCGTCGGCAGCATCAATTCGGGCACCAAGAGCAACATCATCGGTGACCACGCCGTGCTGGAACTGAATCTGCGCACCTACGACGAGGCGGTGCGCACCGCCGTCATCGCGGCCATCAAGCGCATCGTCATCGCCGAGTGCCAGGCGTCGGATTCACCGAAGGAGCCGGAATTCGAGTTCTACGACCAGTTTCCGGTCACCGACAACGACGAAGCCGCCACCGCCCGGGTGCACGACGCGTTCGTCGAACAGTTCGGCGACCGCGTGCTGGCCATCCCGCAGGCCTCCGCGAGTGAGGATTTCAGCGACATCCCGCGCGCGCTCGGCGTGCCGTACACCTATTGGATGTTCGGCGGCATCGATGCCGCCGAATTCAGCCGTGCTGCCGAAGCCGGCCGGATCAGTCAGGACATCCCGGTGAACCACTCGCCGACGTTCGGCCCGGTGATTCAGCCGACGCTCGACACCGGCACCGAGGCGCTCGTGGTCGCCGCGTTATCCTGGCTGTAGCCCTTTGGGCGGTAGGCGATTTCGAAGAGGCACGCCGCCAGGACACACAGTGCGATGGCTTCGATCATCTGGATGATGAGCATCGTCCACGTGGTGTGGGCGACGGCGACGAAGAACTGCATGTTGGGGATGACGACGAACAGGCCGCCCCAGATGCCCCACCAGGCGGCCTTGCCCAGCCCACGGCCCGGGTACAGCCGCAGGAACAGGAAGCACAGCATCGTCAGCTGCAGGACGTACGTGAACCCGAGAAACGGGAACAGGTCCATGATTTCGGCGAGCGGGCGCTGCGGGTAGTCGGCCGCCGGGTAGCTGTTGCCGAAGAGTGCCGGTCCTGCGGTCTTGTGGAAGACGACGTCGAGGATGAACGTCAGAATCGATACCGGTAGCGCCACCGCCAAGAAGCGTCCCCACCCGAATTGCTTGCCCATGACATCCTTCCGATCTCGAGATTCGGCTTGTTCCTATCCCGCTCGGGCACACAGCGGATGCCGGTGTCCCGGCAGCCGGGCACTGAACGTCCGAATGATCTGCGCGAAGTTGCGTTTGACCAGCGGTTCGGCGGGTAACCTCCGCGTTGGACACTGCCTCGGTGTGGGACGGGAGTAACGGTGAAGATCAAACTTGTGGCGCCCGTGGGGATCGCCGCGATCGTGTTCGGTATGGCCGGCATGACGGCAGGCTCTGCTTCGGCGGCCAACAACATCAAGCCGTTCGGACAGCAGGAGACGCTGAACGAGATCGGCTACACGGTCAAGGGCCTGAAGCCGAGTTCGGACCCCGTGCCGCACAACGGCCAGCTCTACTCGGCGACCGTGACCGTCGAAGGGGTGGGCGGCTGGGCCAACCCGATCACCGCGTTCTTCAACGCCCGGGCCGAGAGCGGGGCGAACTACCGCGTGATCGGTGGCGGTCTGCCGTCGGCACCGCCCGGCGGGACGTCGACCGGCAAGCTCTACTTCGACGTCGTCGGCGACGTGCCCAACAGCGTCGTCTACAACGACGGTATGCAGGACCTGTTGGTCTGGGTGCCGCGCGGTCCCGCGGGCGATGCATCTGAGGATGTTTCCGACACCCCCGTCGGCACCAGCGAGATCATCAGTACCCCACCCGCGGAGAGTGCACCGCCTGCGGAGGGGACGCCGACCGGGGGCAACCTGTTCACGCCTGAAGTCATGGCGCCGCCGCCGTTCGAGCTCTCCGAGTCGGACGTGGCGTCTCCGGGGTACAACTCGGGTAGCGGCCGTCGCTGAGCACTCTGATTGCGGTCGGGGGTGCTTGGGCCGGCAAGACGTGCGGAACCGCACGTAAATGTTTGATTGGGTGCCCCCGGCAGGATTCGAACCTGCGGCCTTCTGCTCCGGAGGCAGACGCTCTATCCCCTGAGCTACGGGGGCGCTTGATGCTGGCGAGCCAGCGGCGCCGTTGGGCGATCACAGACTAGCGCATCGGTGGCCCGCCTCCCGAATCGGTGCGGACTGCCTACCGACCAGCAGGTGACCGATGACAAGCCTGAGCAGCTCAGCCCATAGGATGGACCCCCGTGACCCCCGCCGATCTGGCTGAACTGCTCAAGAACACCGCCGCCGTGGTCCTGGTCGAACACGACCTGGACATCGCCGCGCTGCCCGAAACAGTGGCCATCGAGCGTCCGCGCAACCCCGAGCACGGTGATTACGCGACCAACCTGGCGCTGCAGCTGGGCAAGAAGGTCGGCGTCAACCCACGTGACCTGGCCGAATGGCTCGCAGAGCGGCTGAACGACGCCGACGGTATCGCCGACGCCACCGTTGCCGGTCCCGGCTTCGTGAACCTGCGCATCGAGGCGTCCGCGCAGAGTGTCGTCATTCTCAACGTGTTGGGCGCCGGCGACCGCTACGGCACCTCCGAGGAGCTCAAGGGCCGCCACATCAACCTGGAGTTCGTCTCGGCGAACCCGACCGGACCCATCCACATCGGCGGCACCCGCTGGGCCGCCGTCGGTGACGCGTTGGGCCGCCTGCTGGCCACGCAGGACGCCACCGTCGTCCGCGAGTACTACTTCAACGACCACGGCGGGCAGATCGACCGCTTCGCCCGCTCGCTGGTCGCGGCGGCCAAGGGCGAGCCGGCCCCGGAGGACGGCTACGGCGGCGACTACATCAAGGACATCGCCGCCGACGTCGTGGCCAAGCGGCCCGACGCGCTGAGCCTGCCCGCCGACGAGTGTCAGGAAGTCTTCCGCGAGCTCGGCGTGGACCTGATGTTCGGCCAGATCAAGCAGTCGCTGCACGACTTCGGCACCGACTTCGACGTCTACACCCACGAAGACTCGATGCACACCTCGGGCCGGGTGCAACAGGCCATCGACAAGCTGCGTGACAACGGCTCGATCTACGAGCAGGACGGCGCAATCTGGTTGCGCACCACCGACTTCGGTGACGACAAGGACCGCGTCGTCATCAAGAGCGACGGCAACCCGGCATACGTCGCCGGTGACATCGCGTACTACCTGGACAAGCGCCAGCGCGGTTTCGACCTGTGCATCTACATGCTCGGCGCCGACCACCACGGCTACATCGGCCGTCTCAAGGCCGTCGCCGCCGCGCTCGGCGAGGACCCGGCCACCGTCGAGGTGCTGATCGGCCAGATGGTCAACCTGCTCAAGGACGGCCAGCCGATGCGCATGAGCAAGCGCGCCGGCACCGTGATCACCCTCGAGGACCTGGTCGACGCCATCGGCGTGGACGCGGCGCGCTACGTACTGATCCGGTCGTCGGTGAACAGCCCCATCGACATCGACCTGGGGTTGTGGGCCAGCGCGTCCAACGAAAACCCGGTCTACTACGTGCAATACGCGCACGCGCGGCTGTCGGCCCTGGCGCGCAACGCGGCCGACCTCGGCCTGCAGTCCGACCTCGGTCACCTCGACCTGCTCAGCCACGATCGCGAAGCCACGCTGATGCGCACCATCGGCGAGTTCCCGCGGGTCCTCAAAACCGCTGCGGCCCTCCGGGAACCGCACCGTGTGTGCCGCTACCTGGAAGACCTGGCCGGTGACTACCACCGGTTCTACGACTCCTGCCGCGTGCTCCCGATGGGCGACGAAGAGCACAGCGACCTGCACCGGGCGCGCCTGGCGCTGTGCGCGGCCACCCGCCAGGTCATCGCCAACGGTCTGCAGATCCTCGGCGTGAGCGCTCCGGAGCGGATGTGAGCGGGCAACCGACCGGCAACGTGGTGCCGGAGAAGCCGCAGACCCCCGACGAGGTCAACCTGCTGGCGCCGAATGTCTGGCCGCGCAACCTGGTTCGGGGTACCGACGGTCAGGTCAGCATCGCCGGTGTGACGGTCAGTGCACTGGCCGAGCAGTTCGGCACGCCGCTGTTCGTCATCGACGAGGACGACTTCCGCTCGCGGTGCCGCGAGATCGCCGACGCCTTCGGTGGCGGCGAGCACGTGCACTACGCCGGAAAAGCCTTCCTGTGTGCCGAGATCGCGCGCTGGGTCGCGCAGGAGGGCCTGTGCCTCGACGTCGCCACCGGCGGCGAACTGGCCGTGGCCCTGCACGCCGACTTCCCGGCCGAGCGAATCACGGTGCACGGCAACAACAAATCGGTCTCTGAGCTGAAGGCCGCGGTCGCGGCCGGCGTCGGGCACATCGTGCTGGACTCCGAGATCGAGATCGAACGCCTGGAGGCCATCGCCGGCGCGGCCGGTGTGGTGCAGGACGTCCTGGTCCGTGTGACCCCGGGCGTCGAGGCGCACACCCACGAGTTCATCTCCACCGCCCACGAGGACCAGAAGTTCGGTCTCTCGCTGGCCAGCGGCGCGGCGATGGACGCGGTGCGCAAGGTCTTCGCCACCGACAACCTGCGGCTTGTCGGCCTGCACTGCCACGTCGGCTCGCAGATCTTCGATGTCGCCGGGTTCGAGATCGCCGCCCACCGCGTCATCGGCCTGCTGCGCGACGTCGTCGCCGAATTCGGTGTCGAGAAGACGGCGCAGATGTCTGTCATGGATCTCGGTGGGGGACTGGGCATCTCGTACCTGCCCAGCGACGACCCGCCGCCGATGAAGGAACTGGCCGACAAGCTCAAGGCCATCGTCAAGGCTGAGTCCGAGGCCGTCGGCCTGCCCACGCCCAAGCTCGTCGTGGAACCCGGCCGCGCGATCGCGGGCCCTGGCACCATCACGCTGTACGAGGTCGGCACCGTGAAAGACGTTGCCGTTTCGGCCGACAAGTACCGGCGCTACGTCAGCGTCGACGGCGGCATGAGCGACAACATCCGGCCGTCGCTGTACGACGCCCAGTACGACGCCCGGCTGGTGTCGCGCGCCAGCGACGCCCCCGCGACGCTGGCCCGGATCGTCGGAAAGCACTGCGAGACCGGCGACATCATCGTCCGGGACACCTGGGTGGCCAGTGACGTGGGTCCTGGCGACCTGATCGCGGTCGCCGCCACCGGCGCCTACTGCTATTCGATGTCCAGCCGGTACAACCTGCTGACCCGTCCCGCCGTCGTCGCGGTGAAGGACGGCAACGCGCGCCTGATCTTGCGTCGGGAGACCGTCGAAGACCTGTTGAGCCTGGAGGTGAGTGGTCAATGAGTGAAAAGCCAATCGGCGTAGCAGTTCTCGGACTCGGGAACGTCGGGACCGAGGTGGTCCGGATCATCGAGAACAGCGCTGACGACTTGGCCGCTCGCATCGGTGCGCCCCTGGAGCTGCGCGGTGTCGGTGTCCGCAAGGTCGCCAAGGGCCGCGGCGTGCCTGTCGACATGCTCACCGACGACATCGAGGCCCTGGTCTCGCGCGACGACGTCGACATCGTCATCGAGCTCATGGGCCCCGTCGAGCCGGCCCGCAAGGCCATCATGGCCGCGCTTGAGCAGGGCAAGTCCGTGGTCACCGCCAACAAGGCGCTGATGGCGCAGTCCACCGGCGAACTCGCCCAGGCCGCCGAAAAGGCGCGTGTAGACCTGTATTTCGAGGCTGCCGTGGCCGGTGCGATCCCGGTGATCCGTCCGCTGACGCAGTCACTGGCGGGTGACGTCGTGCTGCGGGTCGCGGGCATCGTCAACGGCACCACCAACTACATCCTGTCGGCGATGAGCGAGACCGGCGCCGACTACGCCGACGCACTCGCCGAAGCCGGCGTGCTGGGCTACGCCGAGGCCGACCCCACCGCCGACGTCGAGGGCTACGACGCCGCTGCCAAGGCCGCCATCCTGGCGTCCATCGCGTTCCACACCCGGGTCACCGCCGACGACGTCTACCGCGAGGGCATGACGAAGGTCAGTGCCGCCGACTTCGAGTCCGCCAAGGCGCTGGGCTGCACCATCAAGTTGCTCGCCATCTGCGAGCGGCTGACCACCGGTAAAGGCAAGCAACGGGTTTCGGCCCGCGTCTACCCGGCGCTGGTGCCGCTGGACCACCCCCTGGCCTCCGTCAACGGCGCATTCAACGCGGTCTTCGTGGAGGCCGAGGCTGCCGGCGAGCTGATGTTCTACGGCCGCGGCGCCGGTGGGGCGCCGACCGCGTCCGCCGTCATGGGTGACGTCGTCATGGCCGCGCGCAACCGCGTGCAGGGTGGCCGTGGCCCGCGGGAGTCGAAGTACGCCAAGCTGCCGATCGCCTCGATCGGCGCCATCGAGACCCGCTACTACGTCAGCATGAACGTGGCAGACAAGCCCGGTGTGTTGTCTTCTGTCGCAGCCGAGTTCGGCAAGCGCGAGGTCAGCATCGCCGAGGTTCGCCAGGAGGGCATGGAGGACGAGTCGGGCCAGCGCAGCGGCGCCCGCATCGTCGTCGTCACCCACCGGGCCACCGATGAAGCGCTTTCGGAAACCGTTGCGGCCCTTGCCGATCACGAAGCAGTGCAGAGCATCAACAGTGTGCTGCGCATGGAAGGAACCAGTAAGTAATGAGCGTGCACAAGCCGTGGCCCGGCCTGATCGAGGCCTACCGGGATCGTCTGCCCGGCACCGAGAACTGGACGCCGGTCACCCTGCTCGAGGGTGGCACCCCGCTCATCCACGCCAAGCGGCTCAGTGAACAGACCGGCTGCACAGTGCATTTGAAGGTCGAGGGGCTCAACCCGACCGGTTCGTTCAAGGACCGTGGCATGACCATGGCCGTGAGTGACGCCGTCGCCCGCGGCCAGAAGGCCGTGCTGTGCGCGTCCACCGGTAACACCTCGGCGTCGGCGGCCGCCTACGCGGCGCGTGCCGGTATCACCTGCGCGGTGCTGATCCCGCAGGGCAAGATCGCGATGGGCAAGCTGGCGCAGGCAGTCATGCACGGCGCCAAGATCATTCAGGTGGACGGCAACTTCGACGACTGTCTGGAGCTGGCCCGCAAGCTGACCGCCGACTACCCGACCATCGCCCTGGTCAACTCCGTCAACCCGGTCCGCATCGAGGGTCAGAAGACCGCCGCGTTCGAGATCGTCGACGCCCTCGGCACCGCCCCTGATGTGCACTCGCTGCCCGTCGGCAACGCCGGCAACATCACCGCCTACTGGCGCGGCTACAGCGAGTACCACCGCGACGGCGTGTCCGACCGGCTGCCCCGCATGCTCGGCACGCAGGCAGCCGGTGCGGCGCCGCTGGTGCTCGGCGAGCCCGTCAAGAACCCCGAGACCATCGCCACCGCGATCCGAATCGGTTCGCCGGCTTCGTGGGACGGCGCCGTGGCGGCACGGGAGCAGTCGGACGGTCGCTTCCTGGCTGCCACCGACGAGGAGATCCTGGCCGCGTACCACCTGGTCGCCAAGGCCGAAGGCGTGTTCGTCGAGCCGGCCTCGGCCGCCAGCATCGCCGGTCTGCTCAAGTCCATCGAGGACGGCTGGGTCAAGCCCGGCTCGACCGTGGTCTGCACCGTCACCGGCAACGGCCTCAAGGATCCCGACAACGCCCTCAAGGGCATGCCCGAGGTCAGGGCCATCCCGGTCGACCCGACCGCCGTGGTCGAACAGCTCGGACTGGTCTGACGCAGTGACCGAAAACCTGCCCGCCGGCCTGCTCGCCACCGCCGTCGTCCCCGCCTCGAGCGCCAATCTCGGCCCCGGCTTCGACAGCCTGGGCCTGGCGTTGAGCCTGTACGACGAAATTCAGGCTGAGACAACCGAATCCGGCCTCGTCATCGAGGTGACGGGGGAGGGGGCCGGGCAGGTTCCGGAAGACGAGTCCCATCTGGTGGTGCGGGCGATCCGGCGTGGCCTCGAGGCCGGCGGCGTTTCGGCTTCCGGGCTGAACATCAAGTGCCGCAACGTCATTCCACATTCGCGCGGCCTCGGCTCATCGGCCGCCGCAGTGGTGGGCGGTTTGGCGGTGGCCAATGGCCTTATCGCCCAATCTGGTTCGCAGCCGCTGACGCTCGATCAGCTGGTCCAGCTGTCGTCGGAGTTCGAGGGGCATCCGGACAACGCTTCGGCCGCCGTGCTGGGCGGTGCGGTGGTGTCCTGGACCGAGCCCGGCCCGGTGTACGCGGCCGCGCCGCTGACGCTGCATCCCGACATCCACCTGTTCCCGGCGATTCCGCAGGTGCGGTCGTCGACCGCCGAGACCCGGGCGGTGCTTCCCGAGCAGATCGCGCACAAGGACGCCACGTTCAACGTCAGCCGGGCCGCGCTCCTGGTGGTGGCGCTCACGCAGCGTCCGGATTTGCTGATGGCGGCCACCGAAGACGTGATGCACCAGCCGCAGCGCGCGGCGGCGATGCCGGCCTCGGCGGAATATCTGGCGATGCTCCGGCGTTCTGGGGTGGCAGCAGTGCTTTCTGGTGCTGGACCTGCGGTTATCGCATTCAGTACCGAGCCCGAACTACCGGCCGAAGTCCTCGAATTCGGTGCGGCCAACGGTTTCGCCGTCGAGAAGATGGCGGTGGGCCAAGGGGTTCGCTGGACCGTCGGTGCCGGCGTTTAGCGGAGAGCACACGCCGAGTGGCAATTCTTGCTTCATTGTCGGATGAGCGATATTCTCGCAGCGTCCAGCAATCGCAGGCTCTAGTACCTGCGCCTACGGTAGGACGACCACTCTTCTCTTTGATGTTCAACTCGTGGACTGATGGTTCGCCGCACGGCGACAAATCCTGGTGCCTGGCTGTTGCAGTGCCTCAGCCGACCCGGCATTTGACGAATGCGGTTCGGGGAAGCCGTCCGACTGCGAACCAAACCCTCGCCTGATCAGCTGCGCGAGGGCACAGAAAGGAAATCCGTGACTGATACGGACCTCTTCACCGCCGACGGCAACACTGATGCCCCGGCAACTGAAGCGCCGGCGGCCGGACGCTCCGGATCGCTGACCAGTCTTCTGCTCCCCGACCTGCGCGCGCTCGCCGCCGAGGCCGGCGTCAAGGGCACCTCCGGCATGCGCAAGAGCGAACTGATCGCCGCCATCCGGGAACACCGTGGCGAGGCCAACGGCGCCAAGAGCGAAGCCAAGGCCGCCAAGGCCGAAGCCAAGAACGAGACCAAGGCCGCCGAGGCCGTGAACGGCACCGACGCCCCTACCGAGGCCAAGGAAGCCCAGGCCCCGGCCGCGAACACCGACAGCGACGCTGCCGCCCCCGCCGCCGAGCAGGCCCCGCGCCGCGAGCGCCGCGGCGCGTCACGCCGGGCCGGTGCGCCCGCCGACGGTGACGCCGCCGACGCCGGTGACAAGCCCGCCGAAAAGGCCGACAAGGGCGAGAGCACGGACAACGCCGAGGCCCCGCGCGAGGAGCGCAACCGCGAGCGGAACGCCGACAACAGCAACCAGGGCGGCAACAAGGCCGAAGGTAACCAGGGCGGCAACCGCGACCAGGGTGGCAACCGCGACCGCGGTGGCGACAACCAGGGCGGCGGCAACCGCAACCAGGGTGGCAACCGCGACCAGGGCGGCAACCGCGATCAGGGCGGTAACCGCGACCAGGGTGACAACGCCAACAACAATGACGACGACGACAGCCGCCAGGGCCGTCGTGGCCGTCGGTTCCGGGACCGCGACCGTCGCCGGCGTGGCGAGCGCGGCGACAACCAGGGCGGCAACGCCGAGACCGAACTGCGCGAGGACGACGTCCTGCAGCCGGTCGCCGGCATCCTCGACGTGCTGGACAACTACGCGTTCGTCCGCACCTCGGGCTACCTGGCCGGACCGAACGACGTCTACGTCTCGATGAACATGGTCCGCAAGAACGGACTGCGCCGCGGCGACGCGGTGACCGGTGCCGTGCGGGTCCCGCGCGAGGGCGAGAACACCGGTGGCGGCAACAACCCGCGCCAGAAGTTCAACCCGCTGGTGCGTCTGGACAGCGTCAACGGTGGTCCGGTCGAAGCCGCGCGCAACCGGCCCGACTTCACCAAGCTGACCCCGCTGTACCCGAACCAGCGACTGCGCCTGGAGACCACTCCGGAGCGACTGACCACGCGTGTGATCGACCTGATCATGCCGATCGGTAAGGGCCAGCGTGCGCTGATCGTGTCCCCGCCCAAGGCCGGTAAGACGACGATCATGCAGGACATCGCCAACGCGATCACCAAGAACAACCCGGAATGCCACCTCATGGTGGTGCTCGTCGACGAGCGTCCGGAAGAGGTCACCGACATGCAGCGCTCGGTGAAGGGTGAGGTCATCGCCTCGACCTTCGACCGGCCGCCGTCAGACCACACCCAGGCCGCCGAGCTGGCCATCGAGCGGGCCAAGCGCCTGGTCGAGCAGGGCAAGGACGTCGTCGTGCTGCTGGACTCGATCACCCGCCTGGGCCGCGCGTACAACAACGCGTCGCCGGCGTCGGGCCGCATCCTGTCCGGTGGTGTCGACTCCACCGCGCTGTACCCGCCGAAGCGCTTCCTCGGTGCTGCGCGCAACATCGAGAACGGCGGCTCGCTGACCATCATCGCGACCGCGATGGTCGAGACCGGCTCCACCGGTGACACCGTCATCTTCGAGGAGTTCAAGGGCACGGGTAACGCCGAGCTCAAGCTGGACCGCAAGATCGCCGAGCGCCGCGTGTTCCCGGCCGTCGACGTCAACCCGTCCGGTACCCGCAAGGACGAGCTGCTGCTCGGCCCGGACGAGTTCGCGATCGTGCACAAGCTGCGTCGGGTGCTGTCGGGTCTGGACCCGCACCAGGCCATCGACCTGCTGATGAGCCAGCTGCGCAAGACCAAGACCAACTACGAGTTCCTGGTTCAGGTCTCGAAGACGGCCCCGGGCAACATGGACGCCGACTAGGCCTCAGCCCGCGCCGAAGCCCCCAAATCAGCCGATTTGGGGGCTTCGACATTTTGAGTGGAACACGAAACCAACCGGGTGGCGGGAAACTTGGCCGAAAGCCGCCATGCGGTTGGTTTCGCGCTTGGGAAAGCCGAAGTCCGCGCCGACAACCAGTTCGCCGGCTGGTTTACGGCTGGGCCTTCAGTCCCGGCATCACGTAGCGGCGCACGTGCGCGAGCAGTTCGTCGGCGTTGTTGGCGTCCAGCCGCTGCCCGGGCATCGTGGCCAGCGACAGGATGACGCGGGCGATCCACTCGGCGGCATCGTCGATGTCGGTGTCGGGGTGGATCTCGCCGTTGTCGCGGGCGGCGACGAGGTAGCGCGACCAGAAATCGGCGAGGTCGGGCACCAGGCCCTGCACGCCGGCGCCGGCGCAGGCGGCGAACTCGTCGGGCTCCTCGACGCGCAGCTTCATCAGCAGGGCCCCGGGATCGTCATAGGCGGTGCGGCCGTGCTGGATTCCGGTGACGATCTGGTTGTCCAGGCCTTCGATCGACGCCAGCATGGCGTGCGCGTCGCTCCAGTAGGCGTTGTTGAGCCGGACGATCGCGGCGCCCAGCAGCGTCACCTTGTCCGGGAAGTGCCGGTACAGCCAGCCGCGGGAGACGCCGGCGGCCTCGGCGACCTCGGATACCGTCGTGGCGCGAATTCCCTTGGCGCGCATGCACTCTTCGGCGGCGTCGATCAGTCGATCACGCACGCTCTTCGGGGATTCTGGGCTTGCCACCGGGATGTCTCCTCACATGTCAACCGGGCGAACGACGATTCTGCCAGGGCGCTGACGCTAGTGCGCTACCCGTCAAGCATGGTAGACACTTCCAGGAATCTGTTCACTCGGGTGGTTCTCGTGATCGCCCATGCCCCGGGAGCCCACATGGCGGACACCCTTCAGCAGTTGCTTCGCGAACGCGCCGACCAGGACACCGTCGCCGTCAAGTACGGCGAGGCGACCTTGACCTGGCGAGAGTACGTCGCCGGAGCCCGGGCGCAGGCCGCCGCCCTGATCGGCCAGGCCGACCCGATGCGGCCGCTGCACGTGGGCACGCTGCTGGGCAACACCCCGGACATGCTCACGGCGCTGGCTGCCGCGGCCCTGGGCGGCTACGTGCTGTGCGGCATCAACAACACCCGTCGCGGTGCGGCGCTCGCCCGCGACATCGCCCGCGTCGAATGCCAGATCGTGCTCGTCGACGCCCAGCACCGCGACCTGCTCGACGGCCTCAGCCTGCCCGGCGTCACCATCGTCGACGTCACCGCGACCGAGTGGCCGCAGCAGGATCTGACCCCGCATCGTGAAGTCGGGCCCGACGACACCTTCATGATGATCTTCACCTCCGGCACCAGCGGTGAGCCCAAGGCCGTCGAGGTGGCGCACTCCATCGTGCTGTTCTCCGCGGCGGCACTCGTGCAGCGCTACGAGCTGACCGAGAAGGACACCTGTTATCTGGCGATGCCGCTGTTCCACTCCAACGGCGTCTACGCCGGCTGGGGCGTCGCGCTCGGTGCCGGCGCGGCGATGGCGCCCGCGCAGTTCTCCGCGTCGGGTTTCCTCCCGGATATCCGCCGCTACGGCGCGACCTACATGAACTACGTCGGTAAGCCGCTGGCCTACATCCTGGCCACCGCCGAGCAGCCCGACGACCGCGACAACCCGCTGCGGGTGGCGTTCGGCAACGAGGCCGCCGACCGCGACATCGACGAGTTCAGCCGCCGCTTCGGCTGCAGCGTGTGGGACGGCTTCGGTTCGACCGAGCTCGCGATCATCATCACCCGTTCCGAGGGGACCCCGGCCGGCAGCGTCGGCAAGGGTTTCCCGGGCGTCGCCGTCTACGACCCGGAGACCGTCCAGGAGTGCGAGGTGGCCCGCTTCGACGAGACCGGCGCGCTGATCAATGCCGAGGCGGCCACCGGCGAGCTGGTGAACACCAACGGCAGCGGCATGTTCCGCGGCTACCACAACGACCAGGGTGCGACGGACGAACGGCTGCGGCACGGCATGTACTGGTCGGGGGACCTGGCCTACCGCGACGCCGACGGCTGGATCTACCTCGCGGGCCGCACCGCCGACTGGATGCGCGTGGACGGAGAGAACATCACGGCGGCGCCCATCGAACGAATCCTGTTGCGGCACCCGGTGATCAGCCGCGTCGCGGTCTACCCGGTGCCCGACGAGTTCGTCGGCGACCAGGTGATGGCCGCCATGGTGCTGCGCGACGGCCAGGCCCTCGACCCGACGGCGTTCGCGGAATTCCTGGCCGCGCAGCCGGACCTGTCCCCGAAGTCCTGGCCGCGGTACGTCTGGATCGCCGACGACCTGCCCAGCACCGCGACCAACAAGATTCTCAAGCGGGAACTGGTTGCGTTGGGCACCGATCCGGCCTGCCGGGTGCTGTGGAAACGCGACGGCACGGAGTACGCGCCACTCGCCGAAAACTGATTTCGGCGATCGTGTCCCCACATTGGGTCCCCGTTCGTCTCACTGCTGTTGGACGATCAACCCAAAAGGAGACACCGATGAAATACGCAACGCTGATCTACATCAAGCCGGGCAGCCACGACACCGACATCACCGAGGAAGAGCACGCGGCCCTGACGGCCGAGTACGCGGCGCTTCGTCAGGACCCGCAGTGCGTCGGTGGCGGCCACCTGCAGCCCGTCGAAACCGCGACATCGGTTCGGGCCGACCTGATCACCGACGGTCCCTTCGCCGACACCAAAGAGGTGTTCGCCGGCTATTTCGTCATCGACGCCGAGAATCTCGACGAGGCCATCAAATTCGCCCAGCGGATCCCGGCCGTGCGACTCGGTGGCGGCGTCGAGGTGCGGCCGCTCTTCGAGACCCCATTTGAGGGTGCCCACTGATCGAGGCGATCTTCCAGCGGGAGTGGGGCCGGGTCCTGGCCGCGCTCATCGGCATCCTCGGCGATTTCGAACTCGCCGAGGATGCCGCGCAGGAGGCATTCGTCCGCGCTGCCGAGCGGTGGGCCCGCGACGGTGTGTCCGATGCGCCGGTGGCCTGGCTGGTGCGGACCGGCCGCAACGTGGCGATCGACCGGTTGCGCCGCGAGCAGACGCTGCGCGCCAAAACCCGGCTGCTCCACGCCGATCAACAGGCAATCACCATGGACGACTTCGACCTCGATGACAGCACCATCGGCGACGACCGACTGCAGCTGATCTTCATGTGCTGCCATCCGGCCCTGGCGCGCGACGCCCAGGTGGCGCTGACGCTGCGGGCCCTCGGCGGGCTGACCACTGCCGAGATCGGGCGGGCTTTCCTGGTCTCCGAGGACACCATGAAGCGTCGCCTGTCCCGCGCCAAGGCCAAGATCAAGGCGACGAACATCCCGTTTGCCCTGCCGGCCGACCGGTTGCTGCCCGACCGCGTGGCGACGGTGCTGGCGGTGATCTACCTGATCTTCAACCAGGGCTTCACCGAGCGCGATGATCTCGCCGCCGAAGCGATCCGCCTCGGCCGTCTCCTCGCCGACCTCTTGGCCGACGAGCCCGAGGCCTACGGGTTGCTGGCCTTGATGCTGCTGCACGATTCGCGCCGCGCGGCCCGCGTGGTCGACGGCCGGGTGGTGCCGCTCGCCGAGCAGGACCGCACGCGCTACGACCAGGCCAAGGTTGACGCCGGGCGGGCCGCGCTGGACCGCGCACTGGCCCTGCGGCTGGCCGCCGGGCCGTACGTCCTGCAGGCCGCCATCGCCTCGCTGCAGGCCGACGAGGAGATCGACTGGCCCGAGGTCGTGGTCCTGTACGAGCGGCTCGAAGCGCTCACCGGATCGCCGGTGGTGGCGCTCAATCAGGCGGTGGCTGTCGCCGAGGCCGGCGATCCCGCCCGGGCGCTGGAGCTCATCGATGCCCTTGACCTGGGCGATTATCGCTATCTGCCGTCAACCCGGGCGGAATTGCTGCGTCGCTTGGGCCGCACCGGAGAGGCGCGGACCGCCTTCGAGCGCGCGCTGGCATTGGCGACGACCGAACCGGAGCGACGATTTCTGGAGCGTCGCCTCGCCGAGCTGGGGCAGTGCGGTGCCGCGGAATAGTCGCCGGCCCGAACGCGTTTAGGACCTTGGCGGCTGACCTGGCATAATCGACCGCCGAACCCCCTCGGCTCCGGTTCACGTCCGAATTCTCGGGCGACCCGGCGCCATCGATCACAGAGGACCATGAAATGAAATCGGGTATTCACCCCGCATACGTCGAGACCACCGTGGTCTGCGGTTGCGGCAACAGCTTCCAGACTCGTAGCACCAAGGAAAGCGGCCACATCGTGGTCGAGGTGTGCTCGCAGTGCCACCCGTTCTACACGGGCAAGCAGAAGCTTCTCGACACCGGCGGCCGCGTGGCTCGCTTCGAGAAGCGGTACGGCAAGCGCAACGCCGGCTCGAAGGCCGCGTCCGAGAGCTAGCTTCGTCAACGGCGCCCGATCTGTCGCATTCGCGTCAGGTCCGGGCGCCGTTTTCGTATCCAGCATCCGGCACCCCAGAACAACCGCAGGAGTCCGAAAGTGGCACAGACCGATACCGCGCCCCGCATCGAGGCACTGCTGGCCGAGCACGCCGATCTCGAGCGGCAGCTGGGGGACCCGAACCTGCACGCCGACGCCGGCGCCGCCCGCAAGGTCGGTCGCCGGTTCGCGCAGGTGTCGCCGATCGTCGTCACCTACCGCAAGCTCGAGGCCGCCCGGGGTGACCTCGAGGCGGCCCGCGAGCTGGCCGCCGAGGATGCCGCGTTCGCCGCGGAGGTTCCCGAGTTGGAGGCCCGCGTCGCCGAGCTCGACGCCAAGCTGACCGACCTGCTGGCCCCGCGCGACCCGCACGACGCCGACGACGTCGTCCTCGAGGTGAAGTCCGGGGAAGGCGGCGAGGAATCGGCGCTGTTCGCCGCCGACCTCGCGCGCATGTACATCCGGTACGCCGAGCGCCACGGTTGGACCGTCACCGTGCTCGACGAGACCTGGTCGGACCTCGGCGGCTACAAGGACGCCACCATCACCATCGCCAGCAAGGGCGATTCGGCCGACGGCGTGTGGTCGCGCATGAAGTTCGAGGGCGGCGTGCACCGCGTGCAGCGCGTGCCCGTCACCGAATCGCAGGGCCGCGTGCACACCTCGGCCGCCGGCGTCCTCGTCTACCCAGAGCCCGAAGACGTCGAGCAGGTGCAGATCGACGAATCGGACCTGCGGATCGATGTCTACCGTTCGTCCGGCAAGGGCGGTCAGGGCGTCAACACCACCGACTCGGCGGTGCGCATCACGCACCTGCCCACCGGCATCGTCGTCACCTGCCAGAACGAACGCTCGCAGCTGCAGAACAAGGCCCGCGCCATGGTGGTGCTCGCCGCGCGTCTGCAGGCGCTGGCCGAAGAGCAGGCCGCGTCCGACGCCTCCGCGGACCGCGCCAGCCAGATCCGCACCGTCGACCGCAGCGAGCGCATCCGGACCTACAACTTCCCGGAGAACCGGATCGCCGACCACCGCATCAACTTCAAGGCCCACAACCTCGACCAGGTGCTCGACGGCGACATGGACGCGCTGCTCGACGCCCTCGCGGCCGCCGACAAGCAGGCCCGGCTCGCCGAGGGTGAATAGCATCCGGCAGGCGCTCGACGAGGCCACCGCGACGTTGGCTGCGGCGGGCATCGATTCCGCCCGCGTCGACGCCGAGTCCCTGGCGGCGCACATCGCCGGAGTCGATCGGGCCCGGCTGCTGTTCGTCGAGCCGGACCCGACGTTCTTCGCCGGCTATGGCGACCTCATCGCGCGTCGCGCACAACGAATTCCCTTGCAGCACTTGATCGGAACCGCGGCATTCGGTCCGGTGGAAGTGCACGTCGGTCCGGGCGTGTTCATTCCCCGGCCGGAGACCGAGGCCCTGCTGGAGTGGGCCATGAACCAGCCGTTGCCGCCGAGCCCGGTGATCGTGGACCTGTGCACGGGCTCGGGAGCGCTGGCCCTGGCGCTGGCGCACACCTGGCCGCAGGCGCAGGTCGTGGCCGTCGAGAAGTCACCGGAGGCGTTGGTCTATGCCCGGCGCAACTGCGCCGGCAGCGCCGTCGAGGTGCTGGAAGCCGACGTCACCGTTCCCAGCCTGCTGTCAGACAGGACCGGCACAGTGGACCTGCTGGTGTCCAACCCGCCGTACATCCCGGACGGCGCCGACCTCGACCCCGAGGTCATCGACCACGACCCGGCCGGCGCCTTGTTCGGCGGGCCCGACGGCATGTCCGTCATCGTGCCGATCATCGCGCTGGCGGCCCGGTTGCTGCGTCCCGGCGGCAAGTTGGGCATCGAACACGACGACACCACAGCCGATCAGGTGGTGGCCGCCTTGGACCGCGACGGTACGTTCGGTGACATCACCGCGCGGCGCGACCTGACCGGGCGGCCCCGGTTCGTCACCGCGACCCGACGGTAAAACGGGTCATGGCAACCGACGAAACGCTTGCGTGAGGAGTGATGGATGGAGACGTTCGACTGCGGTGATGCGGGCAAGCGCGCCACCGGGATCGCCTCGGCTATCAGTGCGCTCAAGGGCGGCCGCCTGGTCGTGCTGCCCACCGACACCGTCTACGGCCTGGGTGCCGACGCCTTCAACAGCGAGGCCGTCGCGGCGCTGCTGGCCGCGAAGGGGAGGGGCCGCAACATGCCGGTCCCGGTGCTCGTCGGTTCCTGGCGCACCATCGACGGGCTCGTCTACGCCGTGCCCCCGGCTGCCCGGGACCTGATCGAGGCGTTCTGGCCCGGCGCGTTGAGCCTGGTCGTGCGGCAGGCCCCGTCGCTGTCGTGGGATCTCGGTGACACCAACGGCAGCGTGATGCTGCGCATGCCCTTGCACCCGGTGGCGATCGAGCTGCTGCGTGAGGTCGGCCCGATGGCGGTGTCCAGCGCCAACATCTCGGGCCAACCGCCCGCGGTCAACGCCGACGAGGCGCGGGCACAGCTGGGCGACAAGGTCGAGGTGTACCTGGACGCGGGACCGGCGACCAAGCAGGCCGCGTCCACGATCGTCGACCTGACCGGCGCGACGCCGCGGGTGCTGCGCGAAGGGCCGATCTCGCTCGCACAGATCGCCGAAGTGCTCGGAGTCGAAGCGGAGTCCCTGACCGGCGAGGTGTCGTGACCGTAGTTGCCGACGCAGGCCGGCTGCTCGCGCAGATCGACCGGGGCACCGGGGTTCCCCTCCGGGAGCTCGTGCTGGTCGGTCTGACCGCGGCGATCATCACCTACTTCGCCACGGGCTGGGTGCGGGCGCTGGCGTTCCGGTTCGGCGCCGTGGCCTACCCGCGCGAACGCGACGTCCACGTCCAGCCGGTCCCGCGGATGGGCGGGCTGGCCATGTACATCGGGGTGGCGGCCGCCGTCCTGCTGGCGTCCCAATTGCCCGCACTGACCCGAGGTTTCGTCTATTCGTCCGGTATGCCCGCGGTGGTGGTGGCGGGCGGCCTGATCATGCTGATCGGCCTGATCGACGATCGCTGGGGCCTGGACGCCCTGACGAAGTTCGCCGGCCAGATCACCGCGGCCAGCGTCCTGGTCACCATGGGCGTCGCGTGGAGTGTGCTGTACATCCCGATCGGCGGTGTCGGCACCATCGTGCTGGACCAGGCGTCGTCGATCCTGCTGACCCTGGCGCTGACGGTGTCGATCGTCAACGCGATGAACTTCGTCGACGGCCTCGACGGTCTGGCCGCCGGGCTGGGGCTCATCACCGCGTCGGCCATCTGCATCTTCTCGGTCGGGCTGCTGCGCGACCACGGCGGTGACGTGCTGTTCTACCCGCCCGCCGTCATCTCCGTGGTGCTCGCCGGCGCGTGCCTGGGCTTCCTGCCACACAACTTCCACCCGGCCCGCATCTTCATGGGGGACTCCGGGTCCATGCTCATCGGCCTCATGCTGGCGGCGGCGTCGACCACCGCGGCGGGCCCGATCTCCCAGAACGCCTACGGCGCGCGCGACGTTTTTGCTTTGCTGTCGCCATTCCTGTTGGTCGTTGCGGTGATGTTCGTACCGGCCCTCGACATGCTGCTGGCCATCGTGCGCCGCACCCGTGCCGGACTCAGCCCGTTCAGTCCCGACAAGATGCATCTGCACCACCGGCTGCTGCAGATCGGTCACTCGCACCGACGCGTCGTGTTGTTGATCTACCTATGGGTGGGCATCGTGGCGCTGGGGGCGGCCAGCACCATTTTCTTCGACCCCCGGTACACCGGTGCGGTGATGCTCGGGGCCATCCTGCTGGCCGCCATCTTCACCCTGATTCCGCTCCTGCGGCGGCGCGATGACCTGCCAGAAGGCGAGTACGACAAAAAGTAGTAGGTGCCCGTTTTCGGGTGCTCACCATGTGGTACGGTTCTGGCAGAACCCGAAAAACCTCGCGGGTTGCCGGCCCGGCCCATCGGTTCACACAAGCCGATCGGCGCCGAATGACGACCGACAAAGGGAGCTTCCCCTTGGGTGATTCCAGTGTGCCCGACGCGCTCGATGTGACCTTCGATACGCTCTGTGGGCACGCACACAGGATTGCCAGGTATATGGGGACGGCACTCGTGACCGCGGGATTGAGGTGAACACCATGACGACACCAGCGCAGGACGCGCCTTTGGTGTTGCCGGCAGTGGCTTTTCAGCCCGTGCGCTTGTTTGCTATCTCGCTCCTCGTGACAGCCATCGCACTCGGTGGCGGCTACGCAGTGAGCGGCAATCTGAAGTTCGGCGCCTTCTTCGGTCTGGGGATGGCGCTCGGTCTGGCCAACGCCATGATGGTCCGTCGCGCGGTTGCCAAGGTCACCGCCAAGGACCACCCCCTGAAGATGCAGATGGCCGCCAACTCCGCCATGCGGTTGGTCGCCATCTCGGTGATCGCCCTGCTGATCACGTGGTTCTTCAAGCCAACCGGTATCGGCGTGCTGTTCGGGGTGGCTTTGTTCCAGGCGATTCTTGTCATGAGCACCGCATTGCCGGTGATGAAGAAGGTCCGCGCCGGCCAACGTAACGGTGGCGGCGGCGACCAACCAGAAGCACACGACGGATCAGAAGCAAAGGACTGACGACCCAAGTGATTCAACAATTCACCGCCGAGGCCGCCATCGAGGTCGGCCACCACGAGCAGCACGAGCTGTGGGGCTACACCTTCAACGTCGACACGATCATCGCCACCAGCGTGGCCGCGGTCATCGTCATCGCGCTGGCGTTCTTCGTGAAGGCCAAGGTGACCTCCACCGGTGTGCCGGGCGGTGTGCAGCTGTTCTTCGAGGCCATCACCATCCAGATGCGCCAGCAGATCGAGACCGCGATCGGCATGAAGATCGCGCCGTTCGTGCTCCCGCTGGCCGTCACGATCTTCACCTTCATCCTGATCTCCAACTGGCTGTCGGTCCTGCCGGTGCAGTTCGGTGGGGAAGACGGTGGCGCGAAGGAACTGCTGGCCCCGCCGGCCTCGGACATCAACTACGTGTTGGCGCTCGCGCTGTTCGTGTTCCTCTGCTACCACGCTGCGGGCATCTGGCGCCGGGGCGTCTTCGGCCACTTCAAGAAGCTGCTGAAGGGCCACGTCGCGGTCCTGGCGCCGATCAACATCGTCGAGGAGATCGCCAAGCCGGTCTCGCTGTCTCTCCGACTCTTCGGCAACATGTTCGCCGGCGGCATCCTGGTCGCGCTGATCGCGATGTTCCCGTGGTACGTGCAGTGGGCGCCGAACGCCATCTGGAAGACCTTCGACCTGTTCGTCGGCCTCATCCAGGCGTTCATCTTCGCGCTGCTGACGATCCTGTACTTCAGCCAGTCGATGGAACTCGACGAGCACCACTGAGTACCCGCAAGACCTGTAGGAACCACAAATAAGACCCTGGTAGCGCAGCTACCAGTTACCAAGGAGGAAAAAGAGAATGGCCGACGCAGCAACGAACGCCACTATCATCCAGGGCGCCCTCATCGGCGGTGGCTTGATCATGGCCGGTGGCGCCATCGGTGCCGGTATCGGTGACGGTATCGCCGGTAACGCGCTGATCTCGGGCATCGCCCGTCAGCCGGAGGCCCAGGGCCGCCTGTTCACCCCGTTCTTCATCACCGTCGGTCTGGTGGAAGCCGCGTACTTCATCAACCTGGCCTTCATGGCGCTCTTCGTGTTCGCCACCCCGGGCCTGTCGTAATCCGTCGACATGGGTGAATTGAGCGCAACCATCCTGGCCTCGGGCCAGGCAGCAGCGGAAGGCGGCGGGGGTCAGAACTTCCTGATCCCCAACGCGACCTTCTTCGTCGTGCTGATCATCTTCCTGATCGTGCTCGGCGTGATCGGCAAGTGGGTTGTGCCACCGATCAGCAAGGTCTTGGTCGAACGCGAGGAAATGCTGGCCAAGACCGCTGCTGACAACCGGAAGTCGGCTGAGCAGGTGGCCGCCGCAGAGGCGGACTACAACGCGGCGATGGCGAGCGCTCGCACGGAGGCTTCGGCCATCCGTGACGAGGCCCGCAACGAGGGCCGCAAGGTCGTCGACCAGGCGCGTGCAGCGGCGAGTGGTGAGGTGGCCGAAACCCTCAAGGGTGCCGACCAGGCACTGTCCGCACAGCGGCAGTCCACACAGACCGAACTGCAGTCGTCGGTCGACAACCTGTCCCAGACGCTGGCGAGCCGCATTCTCGGCGTCGAGTTGGCGGCTGACGTGAAATCAGGCGGGAGCCAGTAGATGGAAATCTTCATCGGGCAGCTGATCGGCTTTGCCGTCATCGTGGCCATCATCTGGAAGTACGTGGTACCTCCGGTGAAGGGCATGATGGCCAAGCAGCAGGAGGCCGTTCGCGTCGCGCTGGCCGAAAGTGCCGAAGCCGCACAGAAACTCGCCGACGCCGACAAGATGCACGCCAAGGCTCTTGCCGACGCGAAGGCCGAGTCGGCCAAGGTGACCGACGAGGCCCGGCACGATTCGCAGCGCATCGTGGAGCAGCTCACCGAGCAGGCCGCCATCGACGCCGAGCGGATCAAGGCGCAGGGCGGCCAGCACGTCGAGCTGATGCGCCAGGGCGTCATCCGCGAGCTCCGTCAGGAGCTGGGCGCGGAATCCGTCGCCAAGGCCGACGAGCTGGTGCGGCGCTACGTCGCCGAGCCCGGCGCGCAGGCCGGCACCGTCGACCGCTTCCTCGACGATCTCGAGCAGATGGCCCCGTCCTCGGCCGAGGTCGGTACCCACGCCGAGGTGAAGCTGCGGGCCGCGAGCCGGGAATCACTGACCGCGCTGGTCGAGAAGTTCGACGCGACCGCCAACGGCCTGGATGCGGCCGCGCTGACCGCGCTCGCCGATGATCTGGCCGCCGTCGCCCGCCTGCTGCTGACCGAGGTCAACCTCGGCCGGCACCTGGCCGAGCCCGCCGACAACCCGGCCCCCAAGGTCGCTCTGCTGGACGCGGTGCTGTCCGGCAAGATCGGCGCCAACGCACTGGAGCTGCTGCGTTCCGCGGTGTCTTCGCGGTGGTCGGAGCAGTCCGACCTGGTCGACGCCGTCGAGCACGTCGCTCGCCTGGCACTGATCAAGCGGGCCGAGGTCAGCGGTGACGTCGCCGAGGTCGAGGATCAGCTGTTCCGGTTCAGCCGTGTGCTGGACGCGCAGCCGCGCCTCTCGACGCTGCTCGGTGACTACGGCACCCCGGTCGACGGCCGAGTTGCCTTGCTGGACAAGGTCCTCACCGGTGCCAACGGCTCGGTCAACAGCACCGTCAAGGCGCTGCTGACGCAGACCGTGAGCCTGCTGCGCGGTGAGCGTGCCGACCAGGCCGTCCTTGATCTGGCCGAGCTGGCAGTCGCCCGCCGCGGCGAGGTGGTTGCCCACGTCGAAGCGGCCGCGGCCCTGTCGGATGCCCAGCGCACCCGACTGACGTCGGTCCTGACCCGCATCTACGGTCACCCGGTGTCCGTCCAGCTGCATGTCGACCCGAGCCTCCTCGGTGGTCTGACCATCACCGTCGGCGACGAGGTGATCGACGGCTCCATCTCGTCACGACTGGCCGCCGCCTCCAACCGGCTGCCCGACTAACTCCGAAACACCCAAGACTAGGAAGACCAAAAACCATGGCAGAGTTGACAATCTCGGCTGCTGATATCGAAGGTGCCATCGAGAACTACGTAACGACGTTCTCGGCCTCGACCGATCGTGAAGAGATCGGCACTGTCGTCGACGCCGGTGACGGCATCGCACACGTCGAGGGTCTGCCCTCGGTCATGACCCAGGAGCTCCTCGAGTTCCCCGGCGGTGTTCTGGGCGTGGCCCTGAACCTCGACGAGCACAGCGTCGGTGCGGTCATCTTGGGTGAGTTCGAGAAGATCGAAGAGGGCCAGCAGGTCAAGCGCACCGGCGAGGTGCTCTCGGTGCCGGTCGGCGACGAGTTCCTGGGCCGCGTCATCAACCCGCTGGGTGAGCCGATCGACGGCCAGGGCGAGATCAAGGCCGAGACCCGTCGTGCCCTCGAGCTGCAGGCCCCGACCGTCGTTCAGCGCCAGAGCGTCAGCGAGCCGCTGCAGACCGGTATCAAGGCCATCGACGCCATGACCCCGATCGGCCGCGGCCAGCGTCAGCTGATCATCGGTGACCGCAAGACCGGCAAGACCGCCGTCTGCGTCGACACCATCCTGAACCAGCGCGAGGCCTGGGAGACCGGCGACCCGAAGCAGCAGGTTCGCTGCGTCTACGTCGCGATCGGCCAGAAGGGCACCACCATCGCCAGCGTGAAGCGCGCGCTGGAAGAGGGTGGCGCCATGGAGTACACGACCATCGTCGCGGCTCCCGCCTCTGACCCCGCCGGCTTCAAATGGCTGGCCCCGTACACCGGCTCGGCCATCGGTCAGCACTGGATGTACAACGGCAAGCACGTCCTGATCGTGTTCGACGACCTGTCCAAGCAGGCCGACGCCTACCGCGCCATCTCGCTGCTGCTGCGTCGCCCGCCGGGCCGCGAGGCGTTCCCGGGTGACGTCTTCTACCTGCACTCGCGTCTGCTGGAGCGTTGCGCGAAGCTGTCCGACGAGCTCGGTGGCGGTTCGATGACGGGTCTGCCGGTCATCGAGACCAAGGCCAACGACATCTCGGCGTTCATCCCGACCAACGTCATCTCGATCACCGACGGTCAGTGCTTCCTGGAGTCCGACCTGTTCAACCAGGGTGTCCGCCCGGCCGTGAACGTGGGTGTGTCGGTGTCCCGCGTCGGTGGTGCCGCCCAGATCAAGGCGATGAAGGAAGTTGCGGGTTCGCTGCGTCTGGACCTGTCGCAGTACCGCGAGCTGGAGGCCTTCGCGGCCTTCGCCTCGGACCTGGACGCCGCTTCGAAGGCTCAGCTGGACCGCGGTGTGCGCCTGGTCGAGCTGCTGAAGCAGCCGCAGTACAGCCCGCTGGCCGTCGAAGACCAGGTCATCGAGATCTTCCTCGGTACCCAGGGCCACCTGGATTCGGTTCCGGCCGAAGACGTTTCGCGCTTCTCGTCCGAACTGCTGGAGCACGTGAAGGCCAGCCACGCCGACATCCTCACCGGGATCAAGGAGACCAAGAAGCTCTCCGAGGAGAACGAGGAGAAGCTGGTCTCGGTCATCAACGAGTTCAAGAAGGGCTTCGCCGCCTCCGACGGCAGCTCGGTCGTTGTCAAGGAAGCCGAGGCCGAGGCCCTGGATCCTGCTGAGCTCGGCCAGGAGTCGGTCAAGGTCAACAAGCCGGCACCGAAGAAGGCCTAGGTAACCAATGGCAGCCACACTGCGCGAGCTACGCGGACGTATCAAATCCGCCTCGTCGATCAAGAAGATCACGAAGGCGCAGGAGCTGATCGCCACGTCGCGGATCGCCAAGGCGCAGGCCCGGGTTGATGCAGCCCGGCCCTACGCCACCGAGATCACCAACATGCTCACCGAGCTTGCGGGGGCCAGCGCGCTGGACCACCCGCTGCTCGTGGAGCGGGAGAACCCGCGGCGTGCCGGGGTTCTGGTGGTGTCGTCCGACCGCGGCCTGTGCGGCGGTTACAACGCCAACGTGCTGCGTCGGGCCGAGGAACTGTTCACGTTGCTGCGCAACGAGGGCAAGGAGCCGGTGCTGTACGTCGTCGGCCGAAAGGCCTTGGGGTACTACAGCTTCCGTCAGCGCGCCGTCGCCGAGTCCTGGACCGGCTTCTCGGAGCGTCCGGAGTACGCCAATGCCAAGGAGATCGCCGACACCCTGGTGACGGCGTTCATGGCGGGTGCGGACGACGAGGGTGACGAACCGGGTGCCGACGGCGTCCTGGGCGTCGACGAACTGCACATCGTGTCGACCGAGTTCAGGTCGATGCTGTCGCAGACGGCCGAGGCCGTGCGGATCGCCCCGCTGGCCGTCGAGTACACGGGAGAGCCGACCGAGGTCCACACCCTGTACTCGTTCGAGCCGAGTGCGGACGTGCTGTTCGACGCGTTGCTCCCGCGCTACATCGCGACCCGTGTCTACGCGGCACTGCTTGAGGCCGCGGCCTCGGAGTCGGCTTCGCGTCGACGCGCCATGAAGTCGGCAACGGACAACGCCGACGACCTGATCAAGGCCCTGACCCTCGCCGCGAACCGCGAGCGCCAGGCCCAGATCACCCAGGAAATCAGCGAAATCGTCGGTGGCGCCAACGCGCTGGCCGACGCGAAATAGGCCCCGTAGGAAGCGAAGAGAGATATGACTTCTGCCGTAGAGACCAAGACCACTGGTCGCGTGGTTCGCATCACCGGCCCGGTGGTGGACATCGAATTCCCGCGTGGCTCTGTGCCCGAGCTGTTCAACGCTCTGCACGCCGACATCACCTTCGGTGCGCTGGCCAAGACCCTGACCCTCGAGGTCGCCCAGCACCTCGGTGACAACCTGGTGCGCTGCATCTCGATGCAGCCGACCGACGGCCTGGTGCGTGGCACCGACGTCCGCGACACCGGCGCCTCCATCTCGGTGCCCGTCGGCGACGGCGTCAAGGGCCACGTGTTCAACGCCCTGGGTGACTGCCTCGACGAGCCGGGTTACGGCAAGGAGTTCGAGCACTGGTCCATCCACCGCAAGCCGCCGGCCTTCGCCGACCTGGAGCCCCGCACCGAGATGCTGGAGACCGGTCTGAAGGTCGTCGACCTCCTGACCCCGTACGTGCGCGGTGGCAAGATCGCCCTGTTCGGTGGTGCCGGTGTCGGTAAGACGGTTCTGATCCAGGAGATGATCAACCGTATTGCCCGCAACTTCGGTGGTACCTCGGTGTTCGCCGGTGTCGGTGAGCGCACCCGTGAGGGCAACGACCTGTGGGTCGAGCTCGCGGACGCCAACGTGCTCAAGGACACCGCGCTGGTGTTCGGCCAGATGGACGAGCCGCCAGGCACCCGTATGCGCGTCGCCCTGTCGGCCCTGACCATGGCCGAGTACTTCCGCGACGAGCAGAACCAGGACGTGCTGCTCTTCATCGACAACATCTTCCGGTTCACCCAGGCCGGTTCCGAGGTCTCGACCCTGCTGGGTCGTATGCCTTCGGCCGTGGGTTACCAGCCGACGCTGGCCGACGAGATGGGTGAGCTCCAGGAGCGCATCACCTCGACCCGTGGTCGTTCGATCACCTCGATGCAGGCCGTGTACGTGCCCGCCGACGACTACACCGACCCGGCCCCGGCCACCACGTTCGCCCACCTGGATGCCACCACCGAGCTTTCTCGTGCGGTGTTCTCCAAGGGCATCTTCCCGGCCGTGGACCCGCTGGCGTCGTCCTCGACGATCCTGCACCCCAGCATCGTCGGCGACGAGCACTACCGGGTTGCTCAGGAAGTCATCCGAATCCTGCAGCGTTACAAGGACCTTCAGGACATCATCGCCATCCTCGGTATCGACGAACTGTCGGAAGAGGACAAGGTGCTGGTGTACCGCGCCCGTAAGATCGAGCGCTTCCTGAGCCAGAACATGATGGCCGCCGAGCAGTTCACCGGCCAGCCGGGTTCGACGGTGCCGCTGAAGGAGACCATCGAGGCGTTCGACCGTCTCGCCAAGGGCGACTTCGACCACCTGCCCGAGCAGGCGTTCTTCCTCATCGGTGGTCTCGACGACCTGGCGAAGAAGGCCGAAAGCCTCGGCGCCAAGCTGTGATCTCCGTAGTTACCCGAGCACGAAAGGTGGTGTGACATGGCCGAAATGGACGTCGAGATCGTCGCCGTCGAGCGCGCGCTGTGGACAGGCAAGGCCACATTCGTCTTCACTCGCACCACCGCCGGCGAGATCGGCATCCTGCCCCGGCACATCCCGTTGGTCGGCCAGCTGGTCGAGGATGCGATGGTCCGGGTCGAGCGCGAGGGCGAGGATGATCTGCGGATCGCCGTGTCCGGTGGGTTCCTCTCGGTAACCGAGGACACCGTGCGGATTCTGGTTGAAGATGCGGCGCTGGAGTCGGAGATCGATGCGCATGCGGCCAAGGCCGATGCCGCGTCCGACGACGAGGCGACCGCTGCGTGGGGCCGGGCGCGTCTGCGCGCCGTAGGCCAGCTCGACTGATACTCCGATGAGCGCGTCCATGTTGATGATGGTCGCGCTCGTCGGCGTGTTGGTGCTGGCTGTTGCCGCACTGAGTTATCGGCTGTGGAAGTTGCGTCAGGTTGGCGGTACTGCCGCCATCCTGCGCGACTACCCAGCTGCCGGCGGCCACGGGTGGCGGCATGGAGTCATGCGCTACCGCGGTGGTGAGGCCGGCTTTTATCGTTTGTCGAGCCTGCGCTGGTGGCCCGACCGGACGCTGTCCCGTCGTGGCCTGGAAGTTGTTGGGCGCCGCGCCCCACGGGGCGACGAATTCGACATCATGACCATCGAAACGGTCATTCTCGAGCTGCGCGATAACAGTCCCGAACGGCGCAACGGTTACGAAATCGCTTTGGACCGTGGGGCTTTGACGGCTTTCACGTCGTGGCTGGAGGCCCGGCCGTCGCCGCGGTCCCGCCGCCGCGCGGTCTGAATTCCCCTACTGAGTTGCGGTGTTGTCGGATTGCGGCGTCCCACCGCCGGGCTGCCACAGCACATCGCCATCCGGGTTCGCGACCCGCGACAGGATGAACAGCAGATCCGAGAGCCGATTCAGATATTTCGCCGGCAGGACGCTGACCGAATCACCGTGTTCCTCGATCGCCTGCCAGGCGGCCCGCTCCGCGCGCCGGACCACGGTTCGGGCCACGTGCAGGTAGGCCGACAGGGGAGTGCCACCGGGCAGGATGAACGATGTGAGCTTCGACAGCGGCTCGTTGAATTCGTCACACCAGGCTTCCAACCGGTCGATGTACGGCTGGGTGATCCGCAGCGGCGGGTATTCGGGATTCTCGACCACCGGGGTCGACAGATCTGCGCCGGCGTCGAACAGATCGTTCTGAATCTGCAGGAGTACCAAGCGGATTCGTTCGTCCGGGGCGCCCGCGGCGACCGCGACCCCGATCGCGGCGTTGGCTTCGTCACAGTCCGCGTACGCGGCCAGGCGCGCGTCATTCTTCGACACCCGGCTGAAATCGCTGAGCCCGGTCGACCCATCGTCACCGGTCCGGGTATAGATGCGGGTCAGGTGCACGGCCATGGGTGAAACCGTACCCGCGGTGACCTGTTCGTTGTCTGACACCGGCCCTCGCCGCTGTTTACACTTAGCCGCGTGAGCGAGCGTTTCGTGGTGACCGGGGGTAGCCGGTTGTCCGGCGAAGTTGCCGTGGGGGGCGCGAAGAACAGCGTGCTCAAGCTGATGGCCGCGGCGTTGTTGGCCGAGGGCACGACCACGATCACCAACTGTCCGGACATCCTGGATGTGCCATTGATGGCGGAGGTGCTCCGCGGTCTCGGGGCGACCGTCGAGCTCGAAGGCGATGTTGCCCGAATCACGTCGCCCGACGAGCCGAAGTACGACGCGGACTTCGCCGCGGTCCGGCAGTTCCGCGCGTCGGTGTGTGTGCTCGGCCCATTGGTGGGGCGCTGCAAGAAGGCGAAGGTCGCGCTGCCCGGCGGTGACGCGATCGGTTCGCGGCCCCTGGACATGCACCAATCCGGTCTGCGACAGCTCGGCGCGCGATGCAACATCGAGCACGGCTGTGTGGTCGCCGAGGCAGACCACCTGCGTGGTGCGGAGATCCAGCTCGAGTTCCCGTCGGTGGGTGCGACCGAGAACATCCTGATGGCGGCCGTGCTCGCCGAGGGTGTGACGGTCATCCACAACGCCGCGCGGGAACCGGACATCGTCGATATCTGCGACATGTTGAACCAGATGGGTGCCAAGGTCAGTGGGGGCGGGACCTCGACGCTGACCATCACCGGCGTGGACAAGCTGCATCCGACCGAGCACCGGGTGATCGGTGACCGGATTGTGGCCGCGACCTGGGGAATTGCCGCGGCGATGACGCGCGGTGATGTCGCCGTCACCGGGGTGGACCCGCAACACCTGCAGCTGGTGCTGCACAAACTTCACGATGCCGGCGCGACCGTCACCCAGCACGACAACGGTTTCCGCGTCGTGCAGTACGAACGGCCGAAGGCCGTCAACGTCGCGACGCTGCCGTATCCGGGATTCCCGACCGACCTGCAACCGATGGCCATCGGCCTGGCATGCATCGCCGAGGGCACCTCGATGATCACCGAGAACGTGTTCGAAGCACGGTTCCGCTTCGTCGAGGAGATGATCCGCCTGGGCGCCGACGCCCGGACCGACGGACATCACGCGGTGGTCCGCGGAATTCCGCAGTTGTCGAGTGCCCCGGTGTGGGCATCGGATATTCGCGCCGGCGCCGGCTTGGTGTTGGCGGGATTGGTCGCCGATGGCGACACCGAGGTTCACGACGTTTTCCACATCGATCGCGGGTACCCGTTGTTCGTGGAGAACCTCGTGAGTCTGGGCGCGGAGGTCGAACGGGTCAGTTGACGGGGATTGGCGTGTCGCGCTGACGGTTCCGACGGACCCCTGTGCGACGCGTTTTCGCCCAAAAACCGGCCATATGCAGGCGTTTTGTAAAATCAAGATCGGCCCGCTAATCTATTCAACGTCAAGAACGAGCGGGGCCGAAAAAGCCCAGAGCAAGAGCTTGACAGCCCGACCAAGAGATAGTAGGTTGGTGGGGTTGCCCGAAAAAGGCGTGTTGTTTGAGAACTCAATAGTGTGTTTGGTGGTTTTTGTTTGTTGTTTTTTGACTGCACCTCGTGTTTTCCCGTTTGTGGGGTGTGGTTGTTTTTTTGATGCCAGTTTTTGGTGTCTTTTGTTTAGGTCAGATTGTTCTGAACTGGATTCTGCCTCGTTTTGCGAGGGGTTTTTGTTTGGAGAGTTTGATCCTGGCTCAGGACGAACGCTGGCGGCGTGCTTAACACATGCAAGTCGAACGGAAAGGCCCTTCGGGGTACTCGAGTGGCGAACGGGTGAGTAACACGTGGGTGATCTGCCCTGCACTTTGGGATAAGCCTGGGAAACTGGGTCTAATACCGAATAGGACCACGCGCTTCATGGTGTGTGGTGGAAAGCTTTTGCGGTGTGGGATGGGCCCGCGGCCTATCAGCTTGTTGGTGGGGTAATGGCCTACCAAGGCGACGACGGGTAGCCGGCCTGAGAGGGTGACCGGCCACACTGGGACTGAGATACGGCCCAGACTCCTACGGGAGGCAGCAGTGGGGAATATTGCACAATGGGCGCAAGCCTGATGCAGCGACGCCGCGTGAGGGATGACGGCCTTCGGGTTGTAAACCTCTTTCACCAGGGACGAAGCGTAAGTGACGGTACCTGGAGAAGAAGCACCGGCCAACTACGTGCCAGCAGCCGCGGTAATACGTAGGGTGCGAGCGTTG